>JADLFL010000036.1 GCA_020845575.1 Acidobacteriota bacterium
CCATCATCCGAATGTCGGGTTCCTCCAGCCGTCTCGTCTACCGTCCGCTGCCGGAGGACGATCCGAAGGTCCGCCGCCCCGACATCACCAGGGCACGGACGCTCCTCGGGTGGGAACCGCAGGTCTCACTCGAAGACGGCCTCACGAGGACCATCGAGTACTTCAGGACGAAGGTCCTCGCCTGAGCGCGTGGCGCCGCGCCGCTACCGGCGCGGCGGGCTGCCCGGCCGCTGCGCGGTCAGCAGGTAGTGGAGCGCGCTGATCACCGTGATGACCGCCGACGCCGTGAAGAACAGGCCCGGTACTGCCGACGGAACCGCAAGATAGTTGGCCAGCAGCGTCACGCCGCCTGTCACCGCGAATGTGGCGGTTGCCACCTTCCCCCAGATCGACGGATAGAACGTGCGCGGACCGAGCGCGAGGTTGACGATCGACACCGTCAGCACGATGCCGACGTCGCGACTGAACACCAGCACCGTGAGCCACAGCGGGATGCGGTGCGTCAGGTGCGGCAGCGGCAGCGTCAGCACGATGAACATCGTGAGCAGCAGCAGTTTGTCCGCAGCCGGGTCCAGCCAGGCGCCGAGCGTGGTCGGCCCCGTACGCCTGGCGACGTAGCCGTCGAGCAGATCGGTCACCGCCGCGATCACGAAGACCACGAGCGCACCGCCGATACGCCCGTACACGAGCAGGATCGCGAACACCGGAATCAGCAGCATCCGCAGAAGCGTGAGCTGATTGGCGGGCGTCAACACGGTACGGTCCTCGTGAGTCGCGGCCGCGTCACCGCACGCGGCCGCGGCGTGGCAATGCCGGCGCTGGCGTCACGCCGCCGGCTCGCGCGGCCAACTGCGTCAGGCGTTGCACGGCCGCCACGGCTTCTGCGCCCGACATCGGCCGGCTCGTGCCGAACGTCTGGCCTTCGAGCGGCTGGAGCACGCCGCTGGCGACGGCCCGCGAGATCGACCGATAGAGCGGATGGTCCGTGCGGACGTCGTTGAACGACAACCGCGCGTCGCGCCAGCCTGTCGCCGCCTGCGGTGCCCGCTGCGCGACGAGCGTGAGCACTCGCGCCACAACGGCGGCAAACTCGCCGCGCGTCATGCCCGCCGTCGGTTGGAACGTGTGATTGGGATAGACCTCCATGGCGCCGGCACGCGCCACGAGGAGGATGGACGCCTGCGCCCAGTGCCGCCGGCTGTCGGTGATGAGCGCGGTCCCCTTCGCGGCGCCTTGCAGGAGGTCGGGTAACCGATAAGCAAGCAGCGCGGCCGTCTCGCCACGCGTGACCCGCGGGGACTCCCCGATCGCCTTGAACTCCGCGGGCAGCGCTGCTTCCTCCAGACCCCTCTCGATCGCAGCGACCCGTCGCGCGACGTCCGCCAACCCGGGATCCAGCGCCAGGGCCCGACGATAGGACGTCATCGCGGCCTCGGCGTCTCCAGCCGCCTCTTCCAGCTCTCCCCGCATCGTCCACGCCGCAGCGTCTTCCGCGTCGAGCGCGAGCGCCTTGTCGACGAGCGTGCGTGCGCGTGCCGTGTGGCCGAGACGCCGCTCGACAGCGGCAAGATCGCGGTGCAGGAAGCCGCTCTCCGGCGACGCGCGCAAGGCGCGTTCGTACTGCGCCCTGGCTTGGTCGAGCCTGTCGGCCGCGAGCGCGGCCCGCGCGGCCGCCACGTCGCTCTGTACGGCCTTGAAGCGCAGCACCTCGACGCGTCGGATCGCAACGGGCTGTCCGGGCGCGCCTTCCAGCGCCGTCTGATACGCCTCGAACGCCTCCCCTTCCCTGTCCAGCTCGACGAGCGCTTCGCCGCGCCCGATGAGCGCGGGCACGTACGTGGCATCCGCCACAAGCGCGCGATCGAACCACTGGAGCGCGTCGGCCGGTTGGTCCAGTGAGAGGCGCGCGAAGCCAAGCACGACCTGCGACGGATAGGCGCGCGGCGACTTCTTCAGCAACTCGCGCAACGTCCGCTCGGCGCCTCGTGCGTCACCCGACTGCAACTGCAGCCACGCGCGCTCGTGTTCCCGTGCGACGACCTCCTGTCGGGCCATGGCGCCCGTCAGCATCGGCTTGGGATAGTCGGGATAGCGCTCGGTGCCTGGCGCGACGATGGGCAGTGGGACCGGTCGGCTGCATCCGGCAACCAGGCTCGCGAGCAACACGACGGCCAGCGCGCTGCGGCGCCACACCGCGCTCATAGCGCGAGCCCCTCGTGCAGGCGTTGCATCAATCGGCGGGGCACCTCGGCTTCGATGCTCACGCGATCGCCGTCGGCATCGTGACTGAGGACGCGCGCCACGCGATAGAGCCGCTCGATGGCGAGGCGGTCCTCCTGGCGGGCCTGGTCGAACGCCAGCGTCACCCGACGCGTGTCGAGCGCCAGTGCCCGCGCGATCTCCAGCAGGAGTTCGTCGACGCCATCGCCTGTCGCCGCGGAGATCTGCAGCGACGAGTCGTAGGCCTGTCGCAAGTGCTCCCTCGCGCCTTCGTCGAGTCGATCGACCTTGTTGAAGATCAGGAGGCTCGGCACTTGGGACGCATCGACTTCGGCCAGCACGCGCTCGACGGCCTGGAGGTGACGTTCGTAATCGTCCACTGACGCGTCGACGACGTGCAGGAGCAGGTCGGCGTCGGCCACTTCTTCCAGCGTGGCGCGGAATGCGGCCACGAGCGTGTGCGGCAGGCGATCGATGAAGCCGACGGTGTCCGACAGCGCGGCCCGTTGGCGATTCGGCAGTCTGAGCTCGCGCGTGAGCGGATCCAGCGTCACGAAGAGCGCGTCGGAGGCGACGGCACTGTCATGCGTCAGCCTGTTGAACAGCGTGGTCTTGCCCGCGTTCGTGTAGCCGACGAGCGCCGCCGTGGGCAGCTCCGTCCGTCGTCGGCGATCGCGCAACTGACCGCGACGTCGCCTGACGTTCGCGAGGTCGTCCGTGAGCGTCGCGATCCTGACGCGGATGCGCCGGCGATCGGTCTCGAGCTTCGTCTCGCCGGGGCCGCGCGTGCCGATGCCACCACCCAGCCGTGACAGCGCCGCCGACGCGCCGACAAGGCGCGGCAAGAGGTAGCGCAGCTGCGCGAGTTCGACCTGCAGCTTGCCTTCCCGCGTGCGCGCGCGGCGCGCAAAGATGTCGAGGATCAATTGCGTGCGATCGATGACCCGCAATTGCAGCGTCTTCTCGATGTTGCGCAACTGTGCCGGCGTCAGTTCGTTGTCGAAGATGACGAGTGAGAGATCCGCCTCTTCGCACGCGGCCTTCAGCGTCTCGAGCTTGCCAGATCCGATGAGCGTGGCGGGATCCGGCCTGTCGCGTTCCTGCGTGAACCGGATCGCCGGCTCGATGTCGGCGGCCTCCGCCAGACCGGCCAGTTCCTCGAGGGCGTCCTCGACGTGCGTACGCCGCATCGCGCCCGTGATCAGACCGACGAGTGCGGCGCGTTCGCGCCCACCTGCACCGTACGCGTGTGGCTCGGAATCGGTCACCGACGGAATGTTAGCACCTCGGTCTCACAGCTCTTCCACGCACGGCCACGAGGCCTCGTCCACACGCGCACGCATCACGTAGCTGACCATCGCGGACACGACCGCCAGGGTGATCACGCCCACGATGAAGACGCTGCGGATGCTGATACGGGCGAGCACGCCGCTCGCGATCGGGCTGAGGGACAGGCCGGCCAGTGACGCGCTCGTCAGCAGCCCGAATCCGGTCGAGCGCGCCTGTTCGGGGATCACGTGCCCGGCGGCCGTGAACGACGCGGTCAGTGCCACGCCGACGGCGAACCCGAAGACCAGCGTCGCCACGACCAGCGCCGGCACGGCAAGGCCGACGACGAAGGGCAGCATGCCCATCGCGGCCACCAGCGCCATCAGGCGCAACAGCGCGCGCGGCGCGGCCACCTGCAGCAATCGCTGCGTCAGCAGGTTGCCGGCTGCGCCCGCACCAGCCGCCGACGAGAACAACACGCCCGCGACCAGCGCGACCCGATCCGGTCCGACACCGAGTTGCGCCAGATACAAGGGCAGCACGGGCCCGAAGCTGCGATCCACGATCTGCAACCCGAAGATCACGCCCATCAGCAGCACGAACTGCTGGAATGCGGCGGCGTTGGCAAACGTCAGCCGCGAGCCGGCCTCGTCGGCACGGGACCGGGCCGCGGGGGGGCGTGACTCTTCGAACCAGCGCCAGACGAGGATGAGCGCCGCCGCGTAGAACAGCGACGCGACGAAGAACGACGCCCGAATGCCGATCGCAACGGCCAGCACGCCGCCGATGGCCGGGCCGAGCGCCGGCCCCAGTCGCTGCGCCGTCTGCACGGTGCCGATCGCGCGCGCCATCTGATCGCGCGGAGCGGCCTGTGCCGCCATGGCCACGGCGAGCGCACCATAGCCGGCGAAGAATCCCTGGAGCACGCGCAGGCCGAAGATGTGCCACGGCTGCGTCGCGAGCCCCATCAGGACCATCGTGATGACAAAGCACACCAGCGACCGGAGGACGAGGAACTTGTTGCCCAGTCTGTCGGCCACACGCCCCCACAACGGCGCGAGCAGCGCCGTCATGCCCGGCGTCACGCCAAGGCTGAGACCGGACCAGAGCGCGATCTCCGCCGGGTCGCGCATGCCGAGCTGTTCGAAGTACAGCGGCAGGAACGGCATCACCAGCGTGAAGCCGGAAAAGCCGATGAAGCACGCGCCAGCGATGGCGAAGAGGTTCCGATTCACGTGGGCCGACAGGCTGGCAGTTCACAGCGCGTCGGCTTGTCCACGCGATAGCCGAGCAGGTAGTCGGCCTGCATCAACGCGTGGATCTCGCGGGTACCCTCGTAGATTACCGCGCCCTTGCAGTTTCTGTAGTAGCGACCGACGGGATACTCGTCCGAGTAGCCGTTGGCCCCGTGGATCTGAACCGCATCACCCGCAGCGCGCTCGGAGGCGACGGTGCTCACCCACTTGGCGAGACTGGTCTCCTTCGTGTTGCGACGGCCGACGTTCTTGAGCCAGCCCGACCGCAGCCACAGCAGCCGCGACTGCTGGTAGTCGGCCTCCATGCGTGCCAGCATCTCCTTCACGAGCTGGTGCTGGCCGATCTCGACGCCGAACGTGTGGCGCTGACGGGCGTACGTGACGCTCGCGTCGCGGCACGCACGGATCAGGCCCGTGGCACCGGCGGCAACGGTGTAACGCCCCTGATCGAGCGCGAACATCGCGATCTTGAATCCCTCGCCTTCGCGGCCGAGCAGGTTCTCCGCCGGGACCTCCACATCGTCCATCTTGAAGAAGCCCGTGTTGCCCGCGAGGATGCCCCACTTGTGCGTGAGCGTGCCGCTGGAGAATCCCTTGAACGCGCGCTCCACGATGAACGCGCTGAGGCCGCTCGGGTCCTTGGCGCGCTTCTTCTCCAGATCGCTCCACGCGATGACGAGGAAGTGATCCGCGACGTCGGCCAGCGAAATCCACATCTTCTCGCCCGACAGGACGTAGCGATCGCCCTGCCTGATCGCCACTGTCTGGATGCCCCTCGCGTCACTACCGGCCGCCGGTTCGGTGAGTCCGAACGTGGCGATCTTCCGGCCCTGCGCCTGCGGCACCAGATAGCGCTGCTTCTGTTCCTCGGTGCCCCATGTCAGGAGCGAGAGGCTGTTCAGGCCGACGTGCACCGACAGAATCACGCGCAGCGACGTATCGACGTACTCCAGTTCCTCGCAGGCCAGCCCGAGACTGATGTAGTCCATTGCTGCGCCGCCGTATTCGGCAGGCAGGCAGATCCCGAGCAGGCCGAGCGCGGCCATCTGCGGTAGCAGGCGGGGATCGAATCGATGCGCGCGGTCGAGCTCCGCGATGTGCGGCGCGACCTCGCGTGCGCCCCATTCACGGACTGTCTGCTCCAGCAGCCGGTGTTCGTCGGAGATGTCGAAGTCGAGCATGTCTGTGGACCGGCGATGTGGCGGATCAGGTTCGAGCGGGCTTCTTGCGCAGCAGGACTTCCCGGGTCTTGTTCAACAACAGGAAGCTCTCGGTCACGCTCAGACCCGTGAAGAGGCGTTCGATATCGCGGTTCTGGTGGACCGTGCGACGGCCGTGCGCTGCAGGAGACGTGCGATGGCGCAGGTGATCCGCGTCGGCGATCGCGTAGCGCGTATAGGTCGGCGACGGGTTCGCCACTGTGGAGAAGAAACACAGCACCACACCGCCGGGCTTGAGCCACTGGACGATCTGCGCGGCAAGCACGGCTGCCGCAGGCTTGTCGAGATAGTCGAGCACGTCCCAGCACAACACCGCGTCCGCGCTCTCGGGTTCGAACGTGAACCGCTGTTCGAACCATGTCGGCAGCGTGTCGAGCGCCTGCTCGCGCGTCAGGCGATCGATGTCGGCGTAGAGATCCTCGACGCGAAGCCGGCAGCCGAGCTGTTCACCGAGGAACGAGACATTGCTCCCGACCACCGGGCCGAGATCGAGGACGACGGGCGCCTCACGATGCGCGAGCGCCGCGAGCAGCTTGGCCAGGACCTTCGTACCGACAGGCGGACCCGCGTCGCGCCCCTCTCCCGTGGGCCCGTCGCCACGCTGGGCCCAGCCGAAGAGACGAGAAGTGAGCGAGCGCTCGGCGGAATCGGACACGAAATGATCGGCGATACACGCGCGACGGAACACCGGAGTGCTCGCGTCGCACGCTGGGGGGAGCGATCAGGCCTTGGCTGCCGGCGCTGCTGCCCCGGGCTTGGCTTCCGCCTTGGCGCCGCCGCGATTCATGTCGATGGCACCACGGAAGTGCGCGCCTTCCGCGATGGCCACCTTCGGGCTGGTGATGTCGCCATCGACCGAGCCGTTGTCGCGGATGTCGACCTTCTCCGAAGCCGTGATGTTGCCGGTGACCTCACCAAGCACGACCACGGCTTTGGCAAAGACCTGCGCCTTGATCTTCGCGTTGGTGCCGATGGTGAGGGTGTTGTTGTTCAGCTCGATCTTCCCCTCGACCTGGCCCTCGATCGTCAGGTCCTCACTGCCGCTGAGTTCACCCTTGATGATGACCGACTTGCCGATGTTCCCCATGCTCATGGGTCCTTTGTCTCCGGAACCCGGTGCTGGCCGGGTGCTGACTGCCGGGCTCACCTCTGCCGCCGGGTGAGACGGAGCGGCTGGGGCCGGCGTGGGTGGCGCAGGCGCAGGCTGCCGCGGCGCGTCATCGCGTTTCCACATGTTGGCGTTCTCCCGACTGGGTCTGAAGGGTGCGTCGACCCACGTCGGCCGGAGTATAGCCACAGCGACAGATCGTGTCTAGAGCCTGCAATTGCTGTGGTTTACGATGGCTCGCGAGTGCTACGATCCTGAGCATGTCTGCCGCGCCACTTCACGCCGGGCGCGTCTACCTCGACCACAACGCCACCACGCCAGTCGACCCCGCCGTCATTGCGGCCGTGGCCGAGGCCATGCGCGACGAGTTCGGGAACGCGTCGAGCGTTCACCATTTCGGGCAGAAGGCCAAGGGACGCCTCGACGAGGCGCGCCAGCAGGTCGCCGCGCTCATCGGCGGCGCCCCTTCAGAGGTGGTGTTCACCAGCGGCGGTACCGAAGCCGACAATCTCGCGGTGCGTGGCGCAGCCGAGGCGCTCGAGTCGATGGGCAGGCGCCATCTGGTCACAAGCGCGATCGAGCACGAAGCGATTCTCCGGACGATGACCGCGCTGGAGCGTCGCGGCTGGCGGATCACGCGCGTAGCCCCCGATCGACATGGCGTGGTGTCGCCCGAGGCAATCGCCGATGCGTTGACCGACGACACGGCCCTGCTCAGTCTGATGCACGGCAACAACGAGGTCGGCACGCTGCAGCCGGTGCGTGCCTGCGCGGCGATCGCCCGGGCGCGCGGCATCATCGTCCATACCGACGCCGTGCAGACCGTCGGGAAGGTGCCCGTCGACGCGCGCGACCTCGACGTCGATCTGCTCAGCCTCTCCGGTCACAAGATGTACGGGCCCAAGGGCGTGGGCGCGTTGTGGATCCGGCGCGGGACGCGCCTGCTCTCCACGATGACGGGCGGCAGGCAGGAGCGGAGTCGTCGCGCGGGGACGGAGAACGTGCCGGCGATCATCGGCCTCGGCGTGGCCGCACACCTCGCCACCGCGCGCCTGACCGACGATGCACGCGTGCAGGCCGCCTTACGCGATCGACTCGAGACCGGCGTGCTGACGCGCATCGACGATGCGCACGTCAACGGTGCCGGCCAGCCACGCGTGCCCAACACGACCAACATCGGGTTCGCAGGCATCGAGGCCGAGTCGTTGTTGATCGCGCTCGATCTGGAAGGGTTCGCCGTGTCGACGGGATCGGCCTGCTCGTCGGGCACGCTGGAGCCGTCGCACGTGCTCAAGGCGATGGGGCTCGATCTGCACGACACGCAGAATGCGCTGCGCATCAGCCTTGGACGCCACACCACCGACGCGGAGATCGACGCGCTGATCGACGCGCTGCCCCCCATCGTCGCCAGGCTGCGCGCCCTGACCGATCGCCGTCCGCGACACGCGACAACGAGCCAGGAGTGACCATGCGCATCGCTGTCGCCATGTCCGGCGGTGTCGACTCCTCGGTTGCCGCCGCGCTGCTCGCCGATGCCGGACACGACGTGGTCGGGCTCTCCATGCAGTTGTACGACCAGCAGGAGGGGCAGGTGGCGTTCGGCACGTGCTGCACGATCGACGACCTGCACGATGCGCGGCGCGTGGCCTCGCGCCTCGGCATCCCGCACTACATCGTCAACTTCGAGTCGCACTTCCACGCGCAGGTCGTGACGCCCTTCGTCGACGACTACGTCGCGGGCCGCACGCCCATTCCCTGCACGCGCTGCAACAGCGAGGTGAAGTTCGTCACGCTGCTCGATCGCGTCGAGGCGCTGGAGGCCGACCGCCTCGCCACAGGCCACTACGTGCAGTCGCGCCAGGACGATGACGGGCAGTGGCACCTGCTGCGCGGCGCGGACCACGCAAAGGATCAGTCCTACTTCCTGTTCTCGCTGACGCAGGCGCAACTCGCGCGAGCGAGCTTCCCCGTCGGCCACATGGACAAGACGTCAGTACGTGCTTACGCCTCGTCGCGCGGCCTGCCGGTGGCCGCCAAGCCGGACTCGCAGGAGATCTGCTTCGTCCCCGATGGCGATCAGGCGGCGTTCGTCGCCCGCGCAGCAGGCGATCGCACGCCGCCACCGGGCCGCATCGTCGACGTGGAGGGGCGGGCGCTCGGCACGCACACGGGCGTCCATCACTTCACCGTCGGTCAGCGCAAGGGCCTCCGTCTGTCGGTCGGCGTACCGCTGTACGTGGTGGCGATCGACGCGGGAACGCGCGACGTGGTGGTCGGGCCGCGCCGCGCGCTCGAAGGACGCCACTGCTCTGTCGAAGAGGTGAACTGGGTGTCCGGTCGCGCGCCTGACTCCGCCATTCGCGCCAGCGTGCAGATCCGCCACCGCCACCCCGCGGCGCCTGCCTCCGTCCGCGCGCTTGGCGACGACCGGGCCGCCGTCCAATTCGATGCTCCGCAGTACGCCATCACGCCTGGCCAGGCCGCCGTCTTCTACGACGGAGACGAGGTCCTCGGCGGTGGGTGGATCTCGACTCGGATGTAGGGCCGACCCGTGTGGTCGCCCGTCACGTCACGCCGTGGCGTGGGCGGCGTCGACCTCGTGCGCGGCACCGCCATGCTCCAGCCAGCGCTCGGCGTCCATCGCGGCCATGCAGCCCGTGCCCGCCGACGTGATCGCCTGGCGATACACCTGGTCCTGCACGTCGCCCGCGGCGAACACGCCGGGCACGTTGGTTCGCGTCCCCGTCGTCTGCAGGTACCCGCTCTCGTCCATGTCGAGCTGTCCCTTGAAGATCGACGTGTTCGGCGTGTGTCCGATGGCCACGAAGACACCGTCGACCGCGAGCGTCTCGACGGCACCCGTGTGCACGTCGCGCAGCACGGCGCCGTTCACGTCGCCGCGCTGGTCGGCCACGATCTCGTCCACCGTGGTGTTCCAGCGGAACGTGATCTTCGGGTTCGCGAACGCCTTGTCCTGCATGATCTTCGACGCGCGCAGCGTGTCGCGTCGGTGGATCACGGTGACGTGCGAGGCGAGTTTCGCGAGATAGAGCGCCTCCTCGAGCGCCGTGTCTCCCCCGCCCACGATCGCGATCGGCCTGTTACGGAAGAAGAAGCCGTCGCAGGTGGCGCACGTGCTGACGCCGCGCCCCATCAGCATCATCTCCGACGGAAGTCCGAGCAGCTTGGCCGACGCGCCCGTCGCGACGATGACGGTGAGCGCGCGAATGACGTCGCCGCTGTCCATCGTCAGCGTGAACGGACGTGCGGTGAAGTCGACGCGCTCCACCAGCCCTGTCAGGAACGACGTGCCCACGCGCTCGGCCTGCTCGCGCATGTCGATCATGAGCTGCGGGCCCATCACGCCGTCGCGGAATCCCGGCCAGTTCTCGACCAGCGTCGTGATCGTGAGCTGGCCGCCCGGCTGCAGCCCCTCGATCACGAGCGGGTGCAGGTTGGCGCGCGCCGCGTACAGCGCCGCCGTCAGGCCAGCCGGGCCCGACCCGATGATCACCACATTGCGGACGTCGTCAGTCATGAGAAAGCGTCACCTTACATGTGGCGTTCGAGCAGGCGCTTCAGGGCGTCCTTGGACTGCACGCCGATCGTCTGATCGACGAGTTGTCCGCCCTTGAACACCAGCAGCGCGGGAATCGACCGCACGCCGAAGTTGCCTGGCACGTTGGGGTTCGAGTCCACGTCGAGCTTGGCGATCACCGCCTTGCCGTCGAGCTCCTCGGCCAGCGCGTCGATGGTCGGCGCGAGCATGCGGCAGGGGCCGCACCACTCCGCCCAGAAATCCACCAGCACCGGCTGTGACGTCCCGCCGAGCACCTGCGTGAAGTTGCCGTCAGTCAGCGTCTGCACCTTGTCTGAAGCCATTCGTTCGTCCTCGTCTCTGGTCGACGCGTCAGGCCGACGTGCCCCGCCGACGCGCCGCCTGCATCCGGGCGCGGTCGTACGCGTCGAGGTATGCCCGCGCCGACGCGTTCCAGGAGAAATCCATCGCCATGCCCGCCCGCTGCAACGCGCGCCAGCGGTCGGGATCGTTGTGGTAGACATGCAACGCCCAGCGAAGCGTCCCGAGCAACGCCTCCCCGCTGGCGTCGTGGAACTTGAAGCCCGTCCCGGTTCCGGTCACGGGATCGTAGTTGCGGACAGTATCGTCCAGTCCTCCCGTCGCACGCACTACAGGTAGTGTGCCATACCTCGAGCTGTACATCTGATTGAGACCACACGGCTCGAACCGCGACGGCATCATGAAGAGGTCCGCGCCCGCTTCGATGAGGTGCGACAGCGGTTCGTCGAAGCCGATCCTGACGCCGACCCGGTCAGGGAAGCGACGCGCGAGCGACCGCCACATCTCCTCGTACCAGGGCTCTCCCGTCCCGAGGATGACCAGGCTCGCGCCGATGTGCGGCAACTGCTCGCCCACCGACGCAATCATGTCGAGTCCCTTCTGATCGACCATGCGCGAGATCATCGCGATGACCGGCCGGCGGAGCCCTTCGTCTCCCCCCGGCAGCCCATACGCGTCGAGGAGCGCACGCTTGGCCGCCGCCTTGCCCGACAGGTCATCGACCGTGTAGTTGGCTGGCAGGTGCTTGTCCGTCGCCGGGTTCCACACCCCATCGTCGATGCCATTGACGATGCCCACGAGGTCGGCGGAACGGTGCTGGAGAATGCCTTCGAACCCGAACGCGAACTCGCGCGTCATGAGCTCGCGCGCGTAGCGTGGACTGACCGTCGTGACCAGATCCGAGAACATGATGCCGGCCTTGAGCAGGCTGAGGTGCAGCCAGTACTCGAGGCCGTCCGACGTGAACAGATCCCAGCCCAGGCCGAGCTGCGGCAGCCACTCCGACGCACAGTTGCCCTGATAGGCGATGTTGTGGATCGTGAAGATCGTGGCCGCCGATCCCAGCACGGGATCGGCCGCATACCGCGTCCTCACGTACACCGGGGCGAGACCGCCCTGCCAGTCGTGCGCGTGCACGACGTCGACGCGCGTGCCTTCGGCGCGCATGAACTCCAACGCGGCGAGACACAGGAACCCGAAACGCCGTGGGTTGTCGCCGTAGTCGTGGCTGCCGAGACCGTACAGCGCGTCGCGGTCGAAGAACGCCGGGTGATCGACGAGCGCCACGCGCACGCCAGGGCTCGTTTCCTGCACGAACACGTCGGCCTTGTAGGTATGCCCGCCCATGGACACACCGAAGCTCGTGGTCGGGGCACCCTGCACCGCGATGCCGCGATAGCGAGGCATCACCACCGTGACGTCGTGCCCCAGTTCGCCGAGCGCCTTGGGGAGGGCCGCGGCGACGTCCGCAAGACCGCCGGTCTTGGCAAACGGCACGGCCTCGCTCGCCACCATCAGGATGCGCAGCGACGCGGGGGCCGCCGGCTTCGTCGTGACCGCCTCCACCTCCGGCGCCGACGCGGCAGGCGTCGAGGCCGGAACCGGAGCCGCCGCCTTGACGGCGTCCTTCAGCGTGGCCGCCCGCTTGACGGCGGGCTTCTTCACCGTGGACTTCTTCACCGCGGGCTTCTTCGCCGCAGCAGGCTTGGTCGCTGCGGCGGGCTTCTCGGCAGCGGGCTTCGGTGCCGACGCCTTCTTCGCGACGGCAGACTTCTTGACGGCGGCGGTCTGCTTCACGGCACGGCGACGAGCGGGTGCCAGGACCGCATCCGCACCAACGGGCACAACCGGGTCCGGCGCAGCGGGAGATGCGACGCCATCCGATACGGGATCGAACTCGGGCGTCTGAGGTGTCGGGTCGGGAGAGGGAGTCTTCGGAGAGCGGGGAGCTTTGGCCATGGACAGGAAGCGCCGCGGGGAGTACCACGGGCGGCGCGCTACAAATGAGTGTAGCGCACCCCTGACGGACCGCCGGGCGAGCCCTGCCGCCCCTCCGCCCTGCCGCTATTCCTGCTGGTCCGAGGCCTGAGTCGCCAGGAGCGACGGGGTTTTCGAGGCCAGCCAGTTGAACAGGTGGCGGGTCTCCCAGAACCGGGCCGGGTTGCTCTTGGCACCGAGCACCACGACGGCCACCTGATCACCCTGCGGCAGGCGCAGCAGGGTGGCCAGGCAATAGCCGGACTTGGAGATGAAGCCTGTCTTGCCGCCGCGCACATCCACGTCGGACCCCACCAGGTGATTGGTGTTGTGCAGCGTCACCGTGCGGCGCGGCGACGAGAACTCGTACTCCTTCATCCGCATGATGGTCGCGAGGCGTTCGTCGCCCGACGCAAAGGAGATGAGGCGCGCCATGTCGAAGGCCGACGACATGTTGTCGGCATAGAGCCCAGACGGATCGGCGTAGCGCGTCCGCGTGAGCCCGAGCTCGGCGGCCTTCTGGTTCATGCGCTCGATGAAGCCGATCGGGCCGTAGAGCGACGCGCGCGCGAGCGTGCGGGCCGCCACGTTGTCCGATCCGATGAGCAGCAGGTGGAGCAGCTGGTTGACGGTGACGCGATCGCCCCGGCGCAGGTACGTGGTCGATGCGGCGCGCACGTCCTCGGCATGGACGACCACCTCGCGCGTCAGGTCGATTTCGTTCTCGAGAAACGCCACGGCCGTCATCACCTTGGTGATACTGGCGATGGACCGCGGCGTCTGCGCGTTGCTCTCGTAGAGCACTTCGTGCGTGGTCGGGTTGTAGACGATCGCCGCGCCAGCGCGAATGTCGGGCACGAGCTGCCCGTCCGCATCGGCCTTGAACTGCGGCGTCTGGATTTCCTTGAGCTGGCGCGCGTACGCCGCCTGGCGCGCGCGCGCCATTGCAAGGCGGCGCTGCCGCGCCTTCGACGCCGAATAGCGCGGCGTCGTCTTGGCCGGCTTGGCGCGCCTGGTGGCGGCCTTCGTCTTGAGAGTGCGCTTTGTCGTCCGGCTCGCCGTACTCACCGTCTTCTGCGGGGTCGCGCGTGTCGCCCGGCTGGCACGCGTGGCCTTCGCCTCGACCAGGCTCGCAGCCGGCGACGCGACAAAGCCCAGCGACAGGGCGAACAGCAGGACCGCACGCAGCGGTCGTGGACGGGCGAACTGGAGCATTCCGTGTGTCCTCGGCAACGAAGACGCCTCTGACTGTGTCAATCGGCGGCGCGACGAGCTGTCTTTACAGTGGTCTTGTACTGCAAGCACTTGCGAAGATCCAAGCGAATATCGTGCCCGCTTCCTGCGACGGCGCGACCGGACCTGCCGGAGACGGCGATCACCGGTCCGCCATGATCAGGGTTGCGCCAGCGCGATGGTCAACAGGATCGCCTGCCGCAGACCGTCGCCCCCCCCCGTCACGTCGAACGATTCCTGAAGGGAATGGCTGCCCGATCCGATCCCGCCTCCGCCGATCGTGATCGCCGGCACGCCGCGCGCCATCGCGACGTTGCTGTCGGTGGACGAGGTATGGAGAGACGCGGGCCGCCCCACGGTTCGCAGCACCGACATCGCGGCCTGCACGATGTCTGACGTGTCGGGCGTTCGACCGGCTGGTCGGTCTCCCACCAGTTCCACGTCGGCCGTCACCGTGGCCGTGTGCCGCCAGCGCGCATTTTCGGCCGCAACGGCACCCTCGATGGCCTTGCGCACATGCGCATCGAGACCGGCCAACGGTTCGGGCTGTTCCGAACGAAGATCGATCTCGATCCAGGCCTCGAACGGAATCGAGTTGACCGACGTCCCCCCGCCCACGCGACCCACGTTGAACGTCGTCTTTGGAGACGTCGGCACTTCGAGCGCCGCGATGGCCGCCACGGCGCGGCCCAGCGCGTGCAGCGGATTGGGCATGCCGAAGGCACCGTAGCTGTGACCGCCCGGCCCCTTGAAGGTCACGCGGTAGCGCTTGCTGCCCACGCCACCGTTGGTGACGCCGAAGCCGGAACCGTCGATCGACACGAATCGGTCGATCCCGCGCAGCCCGTCGGGACCGAACAGGTGCTTCACGCCGCGCAGATCGCCGAGCCCCTCTTCACCGACGGTCCCGACGAACGTGATCCGCCCCGGCGTGCTGACCTTCGCATCCTGCAAAGCCCGGATCACGCCGAGGACCACGGCCAGTCCGCGACAGTCGTCGCTGATGCCGGGTCCGAGGAGCACGTTGCCCTTGCGGGACACGTGCACGGGCGTTCCTGGCGGAAAGACGGTGTCCAGGTGGGCGCTGATGACCACGTGCGGCCCATTGGCGGAGCCCGGACGCTCGCCGATGACGTTGCCCACGGCATCGACCCGGACACGCGACAGCCCCAGCTTCGTGAAGGCATCGCGATAGACCTTGCCGCGAGCCTCCTCCCGGAACGGCGGAGCCTCGACCTCACAGAGGGCGATCTGCTGCTCGACGACCCAGGGTTCGAGCCTGTCGGCCGCCTGCGTCGCCGCCGCCACCGCCGGCACCTGCATCAACCGGGACCCGATGTCCGATGCCCCCTGCTGCGCTGATGCGGCCGTCGCCACACACAGGCCGAGCCCCACCGCCAGGATTGCGATCTGTCGTCTCACCGTCATGTGTCCCGCCTCGCCTGACAGATATATGCGAACCCGCACCGCGGCGACAAGTAGTTCAAGTTTTCGAAGGGCGTATCCGGATTTGTGAAGTTTATCGAACAACTTTCGTCACTCGACGGGCGTCTGAAGGACACGTTCACCCGGCATGCTGTGGCACGATGTCGCAAAGTGACAGCAAATCCAGTTGTTTAGTGCTCAGATTCGCAACGCACGGCATCAGGCACGGAACGTGCTTACAAGACAACACGCATCGCGATATCGCGACGGACGCACCGGGCACGAAGGATCACGCCATGAGCATCGTCAAGCTGCTGGGATTCGAGACTCTCACCTGCGGATGTGTGGTCGGCCACTATCGGGATGCCGGCACCATCAGCGTGGTGACCTACATCGAAGAGAAGGCCACGACGTGCGCCGACGCCAGTCATCGGCGCAACCACGCCGTGATGGCGCGTCGCCAACGACGGACGGCGACACCCGCCGCAGCCACGCACCCTGTAGCGAGCCTGCGCGCGGCCGCGCGCTGAGTCCTGCTCCGCGTGATACCCTCCGGACGCGCCTCGCTGCCCCCGGAGGTATCGGCTGGCGACGACGTGACGTCATGGACCTCCGCCAGCTCGAGATCATCAGGACCATCGTCGAGACCGGGTCGTTTACCGCAGCCGGACAGAAACTCGGCGTCTCTCAGTCTGCCATCAGTCGTCAGGTGCTCCTGCTCGAGGACGAACTGAACGAGGCGGTCTTCCTGCGCGTTGGACGTCGCGTCAGAATCACGCCCGCCGGTGAAGCGCTGCTACAACTGAGCCAGCGCGTCTTCCAGGACCTCAAGGACACCGTCGCACGCATCACCGACACACAGGCGTCGCTCATCGGCCCCGTCCGCCTGGCCGGCGGGATGACCGTCAGCCTGTACGTCTTCCCCGCCCTGCTGCGCGACTTCCGCAGGCATCACCCTGATGCGGACATCAAGATCACGGCAGGGGCCACCGACAAATGCATCGCGGGATTGCGATCGGGCCTGTCCGACGTCGCGCTCCTGACGCTGCCCATCAACGATCCGGAACTGGTGACGGTACCGGCGCTGCAGGAAGAGCTGCTCGTCGTCACCGCGCCGAACCACCCGCTGGCGGCACGCGCGCGGGTCACGCCCGCCGATCTGCGCGATCAGCCGTTCGTCCTGTTCGAGACAGGCTCGAACACGCGACGCGTCGTGGACGAGTTCTTCCTGCGCAATCAGATCGTCCCGCAGATCGTCACCGAGACCGAGAACGTCGAGATCATCAAGGCGCTCGTGCGTGCCGGACTCGGCCTCTCCATCATCTCGTACCAGGCCGTGGCGCGCGAGGTCGCGTCAGGACAGTTCTTCTGCGCGCGCATCGCCGGACAGACGCTCATCCGCGAGACGGGCTGGGTGTACGTGCGGGCCAATCGTGTGCCGCGTGCCGTGCAGGAAGTGCTCGCGTCGTTCGAGCGAGTGAAGCCCAGACTGCGCGTGATCCCGCCGCCCGGCCGCGACAGGATCGGTCCTGACGTCCACGCGTGAGTCGCGCCATTCGTCCCTGTCATACGACGGCCATCCATCCATGCGTATGCGGGCATCACATGTAAAATTCCACCGATGGCTTTGTCCGTAGGACTGCTCGGGTTCGGCACCGTCGGTCAGGCCGTTGCCCGCCTTCTGGTCGAACGCGGCGACGGTCTGCTCACCCTCTCGCACATCTTCAACAGGAACATTGCCCGCAAGCGCGTGGACTGGATTCCCGATTCGGTGGTCTGGACCGATCGCGTCGACGATGTGTTGGAAGCCAACGTCGACGTGATCGTGGAAGTGGTCGGTGGCCTGGACCCGGCGCGCGGCTGGCACGAGCGCGCGATCGACGCGGGCCGGCCAATCGTCACGGCCAACAAGCAATTGATCGCCACGCACGGGCAGGCGCTGCTCACGCGCGCCGCCGCGCGTGGCGTCGAGCTCCTGTTCGAGGCGGCCGTGGGTGGCGGCATCCCCGTCGTCCGCGGGTTGCGCGAAGGCATCGCCGCCGACCGCCTCACCACCGTCTCCGGCATCCTCAACGGCACCTGCAACTACATCCTGACGCGCATGGAGTCGGCGGACCTCGCCTTCGACGCGGCGTTGAAGGAAGCGCAGGAACTCGGGTTCGCCGAGGCCGATCCCACCGACGACCTCGATGGTTACGACGCCCGAGCCAAGCTGTGCATTCTCGCGCGCGTGGGCCTGGGTCTCGACATCGCGCCGGCCGACGTCCCCTGCGAATCGATCCGCACCATCAGCGACGATGACTTCGTCTACGCGCGACGCCTGCAGGGCACCATCAGGCAGGTCTCGCGCGTGTCGATCGCCGACGGCCAGGTGGAAGCGCGCGTCGGTCCGGCCCTCGTGCCGTTGACGTCACCGCTTGCACGCGTGATCGGCAGTCAGAACCTGATCGTCGCCGGCGGCGCGTACGGCCGCGAGACGACGTTTGCCGGCTACGGCGCCGGCGGCTTCCCCACCGCCGTCGCCATCGTCTCCGATCTGCTCGCGCTGGCGCGCCGCGCGGGCGGTGCCCCTGCCGTCTGGCCCGCCACCACGGCGCCGGCGTCGGTGACCGACCTGCAGGTGGCGCCGTTCTATCTGCGTCTGGTGGTGCGCGATCAGCCGGGCATCATCGCGAGCCTCGCCTCGGTGTTCTCGCGCCACGCGATCAACATCGACGCGGTGTTGCAGGAACCGGGTGGCAGCAAGGACCGCCTGCCTTTCGTGATCACGCTGGAGTCGTGCTGCACGCGCGCCATGGCTGACGCGTTGCGCGAGATCGAAACGCTGCCCTTCCACGTCACGCCACCGCTGTGCCTGCCGGTCCTGGCATGAACACGCCGCGTCCACTCGCGTCGATGGCGATCCCGGCGTCGACGTCGAACCTGGGTCCGGGCTTCGACGCGCTCGGTCTCGCACTCGGGCTGTATCTGCGTGTCGACGTCTCCACGATCGCGCGGGACGGCGGCGGCAAGCTGCGCTGCACGTTCGCCGGCCCCGTGCCGCCGGGCGACAACCTGATCGTGACCGGATTCCGCGCGCTCTGTGAGGCCCTGCGCGCCAGCGACGTGCCGTCGATCGACGTCCACGTCGCCTGCGACATCCCGCCGTGCGCGGGCCTCGGGAGCAGCGCCGCCGCGCTCGTGGCCGGCGGGCGCCTCGCCGCGCTCGTGCTGGACGACGTCACCGACCAGGTGCTGATCGACGTCCTCAGCGCGATCGAAGGTCACCCGGACAATATCGCAGCGTCCGTGCTCGGCGGGCTCGTCGCCGGCTGCGTCGACGCGCGCGGCCACGTCAGGGCCATCGCCTCCCACTGGCCGGACGAGGTGCGTCTCGTCGTCGCGACGCCGTCGCTCGCGTTGCCGACAAGGACCGCACGCGCCGTGCTACCGGAGCACGTGTCGCGACAGGATGCCGTGCACAACGTGCAGCGCGTGGCCCTGCTGATGCAGGCCGTGGCGACAGGACGACTGGACGTGCTGCGAGAGGCCTTCGCCGATCGCCTGCACCAGCCGTATCGTCTGCGCCTCGTGCCAGGCCTCGCCGAGGTCCTGGCGCTCGACGTTCCCGGCATGCTCGGGGCATTCCTCTCCGGCGCGGGACCGTCGGTCGCCGTCTGCGTCACCGGCGATCCGGCCCCGGCGCTCGCCGCGCTCCGCCACGTCTACGCGTCGATCGATCCGGATGTCGCCATTCGCGTGCTCGACGCACACCAGCCCGCGCGGCAGGTGCCCCTCACCGTATCGCACGGGTAAGGAACCATGAACGTGTCAACACTCATCGGCCTGCAATGCCACGTGTGCCACACCGCATTCCCCGCGGAAGCCACCTACGTCTGCGATCAATGCTTCGGCCCACTGGAGCCGGTGTACGACTACGACAAGGCCCGCGCCACGTTCACGCGCGAGACGATCGCGTCGCGCCCGCGCAACATGTGGCGCTACCGCGAACTCCTGCCCATCACGGGCGAACCGAAGACGGGTTTCGGTTCCGGCTTCACGCCACTGACTCCCGCACCCCGCCTCGCCGAGCGGCTCGGCGTGCGCGAGCTGTACGTGAAGGATGACGGCGTCAACCACCCGACGCTCTCGTACAAGGACCGCGTGGTGTCGGTGGCCGCCACCCGCGCGATCGAGCTCGGGTTCACGACGTTCGCCTGCGCGTCGACGGGCAACCTGGGCAACAGCGTCGCCGCGCACGCGGCACGCCTCGGGCTCCGCTGCTTCGTGTTCATCCCCGACGACCTCGAGCCCTACAAGGTGCTCGGCTCGGCGATCTACCACCCCACGCTCCTCGCCGTGCGCGGCAACTACGACGATGTGAACCGGTTGTGCTCGCAGGTGGCCGACAAGCACGGATGGGGCTTTGCCAACATCAACCTGCGCAGCTACTACGCCGAGGGCGCCAAGACGATGGGCTTCGAGATCGTCGAGCAGCTCGGATGGCGCTTCCCGCAGCACGTAATCACACCCGTGGCGGGTGGAACGCTCCTCCCGCGCGTGTTTCGCGGCTTCAGGGAGATGCACCGGCTCGGGCTCGGTGAGGGGGACCTGCCGCGCATGTACGGGGCGCAGGCGGAGGGCTCCGCGCCCGTGGTGCGAGCCCTGCACCAGGAACTCGACTACCCCGATCCGGTGAAGCCGGACACGATCGCCAAATCGATCGCCATCGGCAATCCGGCCGATGGCTTCCAGGTGCTGGAGGTGCTCCGTGAGTCGGGCGGATGGGGCGAGATGGCCACCGACAAGGAGATTCTCGACGGCATCGACCTGCTGGCCGAAACCGAAGGTATCTTCACCGAGCCCGCCGGCGGAACCACGGTGGCCGTCACGCGCAAGTTGATTGCCGCCGGCCGCATCCCGCGCAACGAATCCATTGTCGTCTGCATCACGGGCAACGGCTACAAGACGGCGGACATCATGGCGGACCGCGTGGCAAAGGCTGTGCCGATCACCCGCTCGCTCGCCGATGTGGACGCCTACCTGGCGGGCTCGCAGGCCGCCGCGGCCGAGGGGCGTGCATGAGCCGCTTCGAACGCGCGAACCTGCTGGTGCAGAAGTACGGCGGCAGTTCGGTCGCCACGCCGGACCACATCCGGAACGTTGCCGACCGCATCATTGCGTGTCAGCGTGAGGCGCGCCACATGGTGGTGGCGGTCTCCGCCATGGGCAAGACGACCGATCAGCTCATCTCGATGGCCGGCCAGGTGTCGGACAAGCCCGGCGGACGCGAAATGGATCAGCTCCTCGCATGCGGCGAAACCATTGCCGTATCACTGCTCGGGCTCGCTCTGCAAGCGCGTGGCGTGCCGGCCGTGTCACTGACAGCCGCGCAGTGCGGCATCCGGACCGATGGCTCCTTCAACAAGGCCCGCATCGCGCGCGTGGAGACCGGCCGTCTGGTCCACGAGCTCGAGAGCGGACGCGTGGTGATCGTCGCGGGCTTCCAGGGCGTCACGCGGGATCACGAGATCACGACGCTCGGACGCGGCGGCGGCGACATCACGGGCGCGGCGCTCGCTGCTGCGCTGCAGGCGCCCGTCTGCGAAATCTGCACGGACGTCGACGGCGTCTACACCGCCGACCCGAACGTGGTGGACACCGCGCGGCTGGTACCGGAGATGAGTTACGAGGCGGCGATCGAACTCGCCGCGAGTGGCGCCAAGGTGCTGCACCCGCGCGCTGCCGAGATCTGCATGCAGTACGACGTGCCCATCCACGTGCGGTCGACGTTCCATCGCCGCCAGGGCACCTGGATTCGCGGAGGAGTGATGGAAGACGCAGCGGTGGTGGGCATCACGTCGGACAAGAAGATCGCCAAGGTCACGCTGCTGGACGTGCGTGACGAGCCCGGCCTCGCGGCGGCCATTTTCCGCGACCTCGCCCGCGAGGACGTCAACGTGCGCCTGATCATCCAGGCCGCCGCCAGTCACGATCGCAATCGCATCACGTTCGTCACCGACAACGATCAGGTGGATCGCATCAAGGAACTCGAACGTGCATGGCGCAAGCGCCGGATCGTCGGCCAAGTGGACGTGGACGTCGAGGTGGCCAAGATCGCGATCGTCGGCTCGCGCATCGCGTCCACGCCAGGACTGGCGGCGCGAATGTTCACCGCCCTTGCCAAGGTCGGCGTGAACATCGACTGCATCAGCACCTCGGAGATGAAGGTGAGCTGCGTCATCGGTCGCGCGGATCTCGACCCGGCCGTACGCGCCGTACACGCGGAGTTCTTCGGCACGGCACGCGCAACCGCGCGCCGCTCCACCACCGCGCCCGTGCGCAAGGCCGTGAAGCGCGCGGCGACGACGAAGACGGCTACTTCCGCTCGTCGGGTGTCTTGAGGGCGTAGCCCTTGCGCGCCCACACGCTCACGTTCTGGCGCGTCACCTTCACCTCGATCTGACGACGCTTGCGCGTGGGATCGGGGTTGCTCGAGTAGTACCCGAGCACGTAGTAGTCGCTCGTCTCCGCGTCGATGCGCTTGAGCGACTTGACGAAGTCGTTCTGGTTGACCACGGCCATGCCGCCGGTTTCCTCGGCGAGCACGCGCAGGCTGTCCTGCGTCTTGCGCACGTGGTTGCCCCACTCCGACATGTCGACCTCATCGTCCATCTCGGGACCGCCGACAAGTCCGCGCGGGTCGATGGTGTACACCGTCGTGTTCGCGCGGTTGGCGGCGCGCGTCAGGTCCGCCAGTTCGCGCGCGAGATCGGCATCGGCGAACTGCTGCCCCTGACGATTGGTCACGGCAGCCGGGTCGCGCGGGTCCATGCCGGTCTGGTTGTACCCGTACATCGCGTCGCGCTGGAGCCGTCCCTGCGGAAACGGATCGAAGTCGTAACCGTTGCTCACGAAGATGAGGGCCTTGCGGCGGTTCTGCACCTTCTCGAGATCGCGCACCAGGTCGAACGCGGTGCTGAAGGCTACGTGCGCGCGATAACGCAGTTCCTGGTTGCCCTGCGATCCGCCGCCGGGCTGCTCGAGGATGTCCTTCGGCTTCAGGCCGCTCCCGCTGATCTTCTTGATCGACTCGTCGAGGCGCTTGCGGTCGTAGGTGAGATCGACAGAAATCGACGAAGGGCCCGTCGACACGATCCCGAACATGTCACCGTCGTGAATCAGCTCGGTCGAGATCTTCTTGAACAGGTCACGAATGCGCGGCGTGTTCCGGAAGTCGAGATGGAGGTCGTCGACAAACAGCAGGAAGATGCGGCCCGCGGCGTCGTTGACCGGACGCGGCGGGGGAAGCACCATTCCCTCCTCCACCGGTGCCGGAGGCGGTGCGGCGAGATTGAAATAGCGGCCGCCGTGTACCAACGTGAGCGAGGCCACCGTCTGCGTCACGCCATCTTCGAGGACGACGAACTCCTCTTTCTTCAGGTCGGCGAGGAACTGCCCCGCATTGTCGCGCGGGATCACGTCCGTGCTCACAAGACTCGTGACTGTCGTGAAGTCGGGCCGCGATGGCTGTCGGGCGTCGGTGGCGGGTGCCGCCGGCGCCGGGGCCTGCTGCGCCGTCAGCGTGACAACGCCACACACCGCCATCATGGCCAGCCACCCGAGAGAGCTCACTCGTACAGACATCAGTCGATTATAGGAGGCACCGCCGACTGGGGTACGGAAGTGGCGGCATCCGGGGCCGACCGACGCTGCCCCTGTTCGCCGCCCGACGCCGATGTACCACGCCGTCGCCTTCGTTTCCCGGTCCCCGCCTTTTCACCTGGTACCTCTGACGGCTGAGGCCGGCGCTCGGTCTTGGCGGCCGGACGCGGCCGGCGGGCCTGTCCGTCGACGACCGGTGGGAGCCGTCGCTGCTCCACGTCCTCGAGAAGCGCCGGCCAATCGAACTGGATGTCCGGATAGCGCTGGTCGAGCGCGCGCCGTGTCTGTGGGTCGAGCGCCTGGCGGCCGAACGCAAGTCCCTGGGGCGCCGCACAGAAGTAGATCACCCGCAGGCGCGACTCGCCGCGGCCGTCTGGGCGATGCTGGAGCAGGTAGAGCGTGTCGACGCCGCGCTTGTCCCGGGCCAGTCGAATGAGCGGCACGACTGTCGCGTCCTACTTCCGCTTCGGCTTGCCGGCCGATGGGCGTGCGGAGCGGGACGGACTGGCCGCCGCCGCGCGTCCAGCCGACGCGTGACGCGCGGCCGGACGTGCCGTCTTCCTGGAGGACACGGGCGGCCTCGCCGCCCGACTGGCCGACGCCGTCGCCGGGCGCGACGCGGCTGCACGTGTGGCACGCGCCGGCACCTTGGCGGCGCGCACGGGCGCCTTCGCCTGGCGCGTGACCTTGGCGGGTCGCCGCGCAGCGGCAACCTTGACCGCCGGCTTCTTGGTCGCCGGCCGCGCCGACTTGCCGGCCTTGTTCGCCTTGGACGCCTTCGCGGGAGCCGCCTTCTTCCGCGCTGTCTTCCCACGCGCTGGCGCGGCAGCCTTCACGACTTTCGCAGTCGTCGCGGCCTTCCCGGCCTTCCCGGCCTTCGCCTTCACAGGCGCGGCAGCCTTGGCGACCGTCTTCGACTTCGAGGCGGCCGGCTTGGTCGCCACGCCCTTGACCGGGGCAGCCTTCGCCGGCGCCTTTGCGCCAGCCGGCCGGGGAACGGCCTTCGGGGCTGGAACCACTGCCTTCGCAGGTGCCGGGGAGACCTTCGCGCCAGCCCGCCTCGGAACAGCGGCCTTACCCGCCGCTGCCCTGGACGTCGCGGCGTTGGCAGGTGCCGCGACGGCTGGCGGTGCAGGTGCTGGGGCCGTCGCCGGAACCGCCACGGGAGCTGCCGCCTTGGCCGCCGCCACCTTGGCGGCCGCGGCCTTCACGGCAGCAACGGCAGCGCTCGTGGCGGCGCTCGGCGTCGTCGCTGGCGGAGCAGCCGCGGGCTTTGGCGCAGCCGCAGCCTTGGCCTTGGACGCCTTCGGCTTCGCGAGTTTGGTCTTGAGTGGCGGCAAACGGAGCGGTTCGGCCGCCGCGGCAGCCGCCGCCTCGGCGATCGCCCGCCGGCTGTCGATCGGCGACATTTCCTCGCGGCGCGGATTCAGGATGGCCGACTCGACGGCCGCCTCGATGTCGCTGGCCCGGCGCGTCTTGATGGAAACGATCTCGACCAGCGGGGCTGCCCCCCGCGCGCCGGGTTGGGAGGGATCCACGTGGACACGCTCCAGCCGGATTTGCTCACCGCTCAGTGATGCGTAGGACCAGATTTCGGCGGGGGCGATCGAGTGTTGGGCGCACAACCGTCGCGCCGCATCCACGGCGGCAACCGGGACGTAGAGCTTGAACTGGGCGCGAGCCTTGGCAAACAGCACCCACTGGTACATCGCCTCGAGGTTGTTGACCGACTCGGCCGTCTCGACCTCGAGAATGGCGACGGGCTTACGCGCAGCGTCGTTGGAGGACAGGATCAGATCCGGGTACGCCTGGCCGGTGCCCGTCTTGATCGGCACCTTCCGCTCGTCGCCGACATTCGCTTCGACGACGAAACGTTCGCCAAACGCGACTTCCAGGGCCCGGATGACCCGGTCGTGCTCGAATTGTTCGCGTACCGGACGGATGAGAATCGCCACACGGCCTCCGCGGCCCCTGACGGGCGCCTGCCCGCCCTCGCGCCTGCCACGCGACGGCAAACGCGGAATGCTAGCATGATATGTAACCACTTGCCAGCGCGTCGTGCGCGGCGGGCCCTATTCTGCCACAGGCCGACCGGACTTTCTAACATCCTGTTTTCAAGCCACTTAGCGCACTCCACTCGACCGTGAACGACCGATTCCTCCGAGCCTGCCGCCGACAAGCCGTCGACGCCACCCCCGTCTGGTTCATGCGCCAGGCCGGCCGCTACATGCCCGAATACCGGGCCATCCGCCAGCGTTACGGCATGTTGGATCTGTGCCGAACGCCAGAGTTGGCTGTGACGGTGACGCTCCAGCCCGTCCAGGCGATGGAGGTGGATGCCGCCATCCTCTTCTCGGACCTGCTGCTGCCGCTCGCGCCGATGGGGTTGACCTTCGACTTCGTGAAGGGCGAGGGCCCCGCCTTCGACAATCCGATCCGCTCGGTGGCAGACGTCGAGCGGGTCATCCCTATCGATCCCGTCGAGAGCCTCGGCTACGTCCTGGACAGCATCCGCCACCTGAAGCCGATGCTGAACGTCCCCCTGATCGGGTTCGTGGGAGCGCCGTTCACCCTGGCGTCATATGCGATCGAGGGCGGACCGTCGAAGGACTTCGCGCGCACCAAGGCCATGATGTACGGCGAACCCGAGGCGTGGCATACCCTCTGCGCGCGACTGGCCGACATGGCTGGCACGTATCTGCGTGCGCAGGTCGCCGCCGGCGTGGACGCGGTCCAGGTGTTCGACTCGTGGGTCGGCCATCTGAGCCCGGCCGACTACCGCGAGTTCGCGCTTCCCCACACGCGCCGCGTGTTCGAGGCCATCGCCGACCTCGACACGCCATCGATCCACTTCGGCGTCGGCACCGCCACGCTGCTCGAAGGCATGGCAACGGCCGGCAGTACCGTGATGGGCGCTGACTGGCGCATCCCCCTCGACACGGCGTGGTCGCTCATCGGGTCCGAGCGCGGTATCCAGGGCAATCTCGATCCCACGCTGCTCCTCGGCCCGTGGGATCGGCTGCAGCGCGCGGTCGAGGACGTCCTCGCGCGAGCCGGCGGCAGGCCAGGCCACATCTTCAACCTCGGGCATGGCGTCCTTCCCATGACCTCCCCGGACGTCGTTCGGCGCGTGATCGATCTGGTCCATACCCTCAGCGCGACGTCGACGCGATGACCGCTCGGCCTCCCCGCGTGCTCGTCCTCGGCGGCGGCATCGCGGGGTTGTCGGCGGCGTGGGAGTGTCATCGCCAGGGCATTGCCGTCGCGGTGCTCGAAGCCACCGACCGTCCCGGTGGCGTGATCAGGACGGACGTCGCCGGCGACATCGTGCTCGATGCAGGTCCGGACGCGTTCCTGGTCACCAAGCCGGGAGCCATCGGTCTCTGTCGGGAACTCGGGGTCGACGACCAGTTGATCGCCATGACTCCGCCGCGCGGCGCGTACGTGCTCCGAGACGATGTGTTGCACGCGCTGCCGGAGGGTGGCGCGTTCGGGATCGCAACGCGACCGGGCCCGTTCCTTCGCTCGACCCTGCTGTCGCCGGGCGGCAAGCTCCGCGTCGCGCTGGAGCCACTCATTCCCCGTCGTCGCAGCGGCCACGATGAAGGCGCGGGCACGTTCTTCCGTCGTCGCTTCGGACGCGAGGCCGCCGACCGCATTGCGCAACCCTTGCTGGGCGGCATCCACGTGGGTGATCTCGACGCGCTGTCTGCCAACGCCGTGTTTCCCCAGTTGGTGGCCGTCGAGCGAGCCGGCGGCAGCGTGCTGCTGGCCTTACGGCGACAAGGATCACGCGTGGTCGAAGGCGGCGCGTTCCGGAGTTTTCGGCGAGGGATGGCGACGCTGATCGACGCACTCACCGCCGCCCTGCCACCCGCAACGATTCGCCTGCACCGCGGGGTGACGCACATCGCGCGAATCGACGATGCGTGGCAGGTGACGTGCAGCGATGGCAGCCGCGCGACGGCGGATGTGCTCGTGCTGGCCGCACCGGCGTTCGTGACGGCCGACTGGCTCAGGTCGATCAACGAGGACGCGTCGGCTCTTGCCGCAGGCATCCGATACGTGTCGAGCGCGGGCGTGCTCGCCGTGTACGACAGCGCGCGCGTGGCGCGCCCCCTGCAAGGAAGCGGCTACGTCTCCACGCCGCAACCCGGCCGTGGGTCGCTCCTCGCGACGAGTTGGTTGAGCCACAAGTGGCAGGGACGCGCGCCCGACGGGTTCACGGTGCTCCGCGGCTTCTTCGGCGGCGCACTCGACGAGGGCGTACTCGCACGGAGCGACGAGGCTTTGACGGCGTTGGCCGAGGCGAGTTGGGCACGACGCTTTGGCGTCGCGGGTGGCCCCGTCCTGTCGCGTGTCGTCAGATGGACGCGCGGCAGCCCGCAGCACGAGGTTGGCCATGCCTCGCGCGTCGCCCGCATCGATGCGGCGCTCGCAGCACAGCCCTGCGTGGGTGTCTGCGGCAGCGGCTTCCGGGCGGTCGGCATCCCCGACGTCATCACCGACGCACGAACCACGACGCGCACATTGCTCGACCGCTGGCGCCAACGAACGGGCTGAAGAGCCCGTTCGCTTCATCTCGTATGGAGAACCGTTCGGATGGAGGCCAGGGGCTTTAGCCGCGGGCAATCCTCGACAGGTACAATGCGCGGCGCATGCTCGATCTGCGATCCGTCCTGTTCCCTGCCGTACTCGTCTGCGGTGCCACGCTCTTCATCGGATGCGGTTCGCCGTCGCGTCCTGCCGATACGACGTCACCGGCAAGCGCGCAGACCGACGCCACGACCACCCTGCGTACGCCGGAGGAGAGCGCCGCGCTTCCGGCGCTGACACCGGAGATCGAGGCGGTCCTCGACGCGATCCGCCAGGCCGACAAGGGGCAGCTCGCGATCTCGCCCGAAGACGGACGCTTCCTGCGGCTCCTGGTCGTACTCAACCGCACGCAGAAGGCGATCGAGATCGGCGGCGCGAGCGGCTACAGCGCGATCTGGCTGGGGCTCGGCCTTCGCGAAACCGGCGGACACCTGACGACGATCGAGTACGACGCGGCGCGTGCAGCGGAACTGAAGGCCAACATCACCAAGGCGGGCCTGGACGATGTGGTGACGGTCGTCGCGGGCGATGCCTTCAAGGCGGTGCCGGCTGAACCCGGAACCTTCGATCTCGTCTTCATCGACGCATGGAAGCCCGACTATCAGAAGTATTTCGAGATGACGTTCCCGCGCGTACGGCGCGGCGGGCTCATCCTGGCGCACAACGTCATCAACAAGGGCGCCGACATGCAGGATTTTCTCGACACGATCACCTCGCGCGCCGACCTGCTCACGGCCATCGTCGCTCCCGGCAGCGAGGGCGTCTCCCTCAGCGTCAAGCGCTGACTGCGCAATCGCTGGAACGAACGGGCTTCGGCCCGCTCGTCAGCCAGGGGCCGAAGCGCCAGGCCTCCGTCTACCGGCCAGGCGCCGCTGTATAGTGTCTGTTTGACTGCCGGCTCCGACCCGGCTCAACTGGAGGAACCAGCATGCGTCGAGTGCTCCTGACCATGACCGCCATCGCCGCGGTCGTCACCGCCACTGTTGCCGTACCGAGCGTCGTGTCCGCGCAGAAAGTCGTCTCGTCGACGGTGGGCAAGGGCGGTAGCCCGCACGAGACCGTCGAGTACACCGTGGGAAGCGCCAAGGTGACGATCACTTACGGCCGTCCGTTCCTGAAGGGCCGCAGCCTCGAGACGCTCGCTCCGACCGGTAAGGTCTATCGCACGGGTGCCGATTCGGCCACGACGCTCGTGACCGACAAGGACCTGCAGATCGGGACGCTCGCCGTGCCGGCTGGCACGTACACCCTGTACACGCTGCCCGGTGCCACGTGGCAGCTCATCGTGAACAAGCAGACGGGTCAGTGGGGCACGCAGTACGACCAGTCGCAGGACCTCGGCCGCGTCCCGATGGCGGCCGGCACCCTCGCTGCACCAGCCGAGCAGCTCACGCTCACCATCGCGGGCGGGAACCTCGAACTGCACTGGGCGACGATGAAGCAGTCGGTCACCATCACCGCAAAGTAGTGTCCGGGCCAGGGGCTGACGCCCCTGGCCTCCATCTGAAACGCTCGTCTTCGGATGAAGCGAATGGGCCTCAGCCCGTTGGTCGGCGATCGTTCTGCGACGTCCGGACCAGGAACGCAATCACTTCCGCGACGGCGCGATACAGTTCGACGGGAATCGCCGTCGCGGGCGGGAGCCGGGCCAGCAACGCGACGAGATCGCGGTTCTCGTGGATCGGGATCCCGTGTTCACGTGCCGCGGCGATGATGCGCTCCGCGAGCGCCCCTTCCCCACTCGCCACGACCTCCGGCACGGCGACCTCGCCCGGCACGTAGCGCAGGGCGGCCGCCTGCCGACGCGTACGTGCGGGTTCGGTCATGCGTGCACGTCCACGATGGTCCCCGGCGGCACGTCAGGCAGTTCGTCCGGTGCGCTCACGGCCACCGGATCCACCACCACGCGCGTGAGCACACGCGCGAAACCGACGCGTTCGAGTGACATCGTCAGGTCGTCGAGGTGCGCTTCGATCCGATCGGCGGCCGACGGCTCTTCGACGAGGAACTCGGTGCGCATCCCGTCGGCGCCGAGACGGAGCCTGACGTGCACGCGTCCGAGCTCCGGCAACGTCATGTCGAAGCGCGCATGTCTCCACGGCGTCGAACCCTCGTCGTCATGGTCCGGCTCCGGATCGCGCGACACGCGCAAACGCAGATCCGTCTCGTGCGGGTCGACCTGCATGGGAATCCGCACGTCCACGATGCCCTCGCGAACAAGGTGCGCGGCAACCCGGGCCTGTTCGGCGAGCAGCGCGCCCTGAAGGTGTGACACCGCATCACGAACGTCACCGGGACCGGCCGGCAGACGCGCCAGGAGGGCCGCAAGCCTGAACCGCAGGTCCGCCGCAACCGCTGTTCCATCAGTCGCCTGACGCAGCACATCTGCCACGTGACGCTCCAGCATCACACCGCCCTGCGCAAGCCGTGCCGCCAGCGCACGCGCAAGTCCTTCGGCCGTCGCCGCGGCTGGTGAACCGGACACGTGGCTCGCGCCGCGCAGCGGCAACAGCAGGGCGAGCAGCGCGTCGGCATCGGCAGCGCCGAGGACCCGACGAGCCACCAGGTGCGGCACCTGGGTCGCCACCGCCGCCATGGCCTTCGCAACGTCGGGGGCCTCACGCGCAGCCAGCACTGCCGCGGCGAGCGCATAGCGATCCGGCGACACCGCGTCATGCGTCTCCGCGTCCGGCGTGGCGTCGACGTCGGCCGTGACGAGCCTGACGACGGGCTGCGCACCGCCCGCGACGACTTCGAGCCTGACGCGGGTCCCGGGCGGATGCGGAAGCGCGCCGCCGGCCATCACCTCGCGCCCCTGCATGGAGAGCAGCGTGCCGCCGTTCAGTCCGGTCGCCACCACCGTGGCGAGCAGGCGCTGCCCGACGGTGAACGTGACATCGGCGCTCGACACCGCAGTCCTTGCCTCTGTCGGCAGGAGCGAAGGCAGCAGCGTGATGTGCATGACGCGCGTCGGCAGGAGTGGAACACCCGCTTTGTTATCATCGACGAGGCCTCCCGGCAACAACCAGACGCATGAACGCCACAACCGCCATCAAGGACCGTGCGCCGCGAGGGCGAGGCGGAAAGAGACGTGTCCGCCTCCCTGCGGCGCGCACGGACTGGTCGCAGCTCGACCCGGCGCACCTCGAGCATCCCGCGCTCTACATCAACAGGGAACTGAGCTGGCTGGGGTTCAACCAGCGCGTCCTGAACCAGGCGCTCGACGCCACTCACCCACTGCTCGAGCGCGTCAAGTTCCTCGCCATCGTCGCCACCAACCTCGACGAGTTCTTCATGGTGCGCGTGGCGACGCTGCTGAAGAAGTACCGCGCCGGCATCGAGGACGTGAGCGTCGACGGCCTCAACACCGAGCAACAGTTGGCGGCAACGCGCGCACGATCGCTGGAGATGATGGCCGCGCTGACCGCGTGCTGGCGCGATCGGATTCGCCCCGCGCTGGCAACCGAAGGCGTGCATCTTCTGGAGCCCGCCGAATACACGCCGGCTCTCACCGCGCATCTGGCGCGCTACTTCCGCGACGAGATCCTCCCCGTCCTCACGCCACTGGCCTTCGATCCGGGACACCCGTTTCCGTACATCTCGAACCTGAGTCGTAACTTCGCCGTGGTGGTGCGGCACGGCGGACGCACGAAGTTCGCGCGCGTGAAGATCCCTGCCACGCTCGATCGCTTCGTGCCCGTACCTCCGTCGCTCTCGCCGCGCGGAGGGCACGCGTTGGTCTTCCTCGAAGACGTCGTCAGGGCCAACCTCCAGCAACTGTTCCCGGGTACCGAGTTGCAGTCGGCCCACCTGTTCCGCATCATCCGCGATACGGACATGGTCATTCAGGAAGACGAGGCGGACGACCTGCTCGAGACCGTGGACAGGAGCCTCAAGCAGCTCCGCTACGGCGCTCTTTGCCTGCTCGAAGTGGAAGACGCGATGCCGCGGCGGGTCCTCAACATCCTCAAGGAGAACTTCGAGGTCGACGAGGACATCGTGGTGCGCACCGGCGAGCGCATGGACTGGGACGACTGGCACCAGTTGACGCGCCTGCACCTGCCGCACCTGAAGGACGCGCCGTTCTCGCCGCGCAGCATCTGGTCCGGATACACGGAGATCTTCGACGACCTCCGCGAGGAGGACACCCTCGTCCATCACCCGTTCGATTCGTTCTCCTCGGTCGAAGCCTTCCTCCGTGCGGCCATCGAGGATCCGCAGGTCATCGCCATCAAGATGACGCTGTACCGGATCGGATCGAACTCTCCGCTCGTGGACATGCTCATCACGGCCGCCGAACAGGGCAAACAGGTGGCCGTGCTCGTGGAACTGAAGGCACGGTTCGACGAACGCAACAACATCGAATGGGCGACGCGCATGGAGGCGGCGGGCATTCATGTGGTGTATGGACTGGTCAGCCTCAAGACGCATGCCAAGTTGTGCCTGATCGTACGCAAGGAGCAGGACGGCATCAGGCGATACGCGCACGTCGGGACGGGCAACTACAACCGCGCGACGGCTCAGATCTACACCGACATCGGCCTGTTCACGTCCGACGCGGCGATCGTCGACGACATCACCGACGTCTTCAACTACCTCACCGGGTATTCGAACCGGAAGTCGTACGACCAGTTGCTCGTGGCACCGGTGTCACTGCGATCGCAGTTGAAGGCCCTGATCGACCGTGAGTGCGAGCACCACAAGGCCGGACGCCCCGCTCGGCTCATCTTCAAGCTGAACGCCATCGCCGACCCGGGCGCGGTGCGCAAGTTGTATCAGGCCAGTCAGTGCGGCGTGCCCATCGATCTCATCGTGCGCGGTGTCTGTTGCCTGCGCCCCGGCGTGCCCGGGATCTCCGACACGATTGCCGTGCGCTCCATCGTCGGACGGTTCCTGGAGCATTCACGCCTCTACTACTTCGAGAACGGCGGCGACCCCGACATCTACATCGGCAGCGCGGACCTGATGGAGCGCAACCTCGATCGCCGCGTGGAGGTCCTCTGTCCGGTCCATCAGCCCGACCTGCGCGCGCATCTGCGCGACGTCGTGCTGGATGCGCTCCTTGCCGACACGGACCGCGTGCGCATCCTCCAGACCGACGGGTCGTACCTGCCGGTGACCACGCCGCCAGGCACCGATCGCGTCAATGCCCAGGCGCGACTGCTCGACGTGTACTCGCAGATGTCGTCCTCCGCTCTCTGACACCCGATGGTCGACATGTACCGAGGACCGGAAGCCGAGCGACAGCCGGCGGTGTATCGCGTGGTCCGCGTGGAGCGCGGCGCGGACGACCTGCTCGCCGGACGCGGCTGGGACGACGCAATGGCCGTGACGTGGGGACCTGACGCGTACGCGACGACGTGGCGCGCGGTGTGGACCAGCGACGCGCTGTGCGTGCGATGGGACTGCACGGACCAGGCGCCGTGGGTCACGCGCACACAACGCGACGACCGCCTCTGGGAGACCGAGGTGGGGGAGGTCTTCGTGGATCCGACCTGCAGCGGCGCCCACTACGCGGAGCTGGAAATCTCTCCGGGCAACGTCGTATGCGATCTGCACGTCGAACGGCTCGTGCCGGACCGCGTGATGCACCTCGACTGGGACTTTCCCACCCTGCGCTCGTCGGTCCTGCGCGACGGCGACCTGTGGACGGCGATCGCATGGATGCCGTTCGCCGACTTTGCGACCCTCGCGCCGCCGGTGGCCGCGTGCCTGCCCGTGCGTGGCGGCGATGTGTGGCACGTCAACGCGTTCCGGATCAAGCGGCCCGGCGGTCCTGTCTACCCGGAACGCAACGTGGTCTATGCCGCATGGTCGGTACCCGACGGGCCCACGTTCCACGCACCCGAGAGCTTCCGTCCCATGGTCTTCGAGGCAGCGCCTCTTCCGCCACAGGAACCCACATGAGAGCCGACATGCCGCAGGACGATGTCCTTGCCACGATGGAGGGTATCGGGAGCATCGTGTTGCCGGATCCCGAAACACCTGTCGAAGTGGGCTACAGGATCACGCTCGTCGCGCAGCGTCCCGGACAGCCCGAACCGCCCGGCGGCGGGGCGTTCCACACGCGCGTGTTGCTGAGCGCCCGCGTGGCCGACCTGTTCCACTGGTTCGCCGAACACCGCGAGGGCCTCATCCTCGAGATCGCCGACGGCCGTCGTCTGCCGATCGTCGTGACGTCGCCCGATGGCGACGCCATCGGCCTGGACATGCTCGCCTGACGTCAGCGGAGGCGAGTGGCGAGCACGTTGGAGCCGACGGCCCACCTCTGCTGCCCTGCGCCATCGGCGTACATCGCACGTTCGACGACGATCGGAATGGGATCCGCGCCAACGCTCTCGATCAGGGCGCCGAAACGTCGTCCCATGGCTTCGGGGAATTCGTCCTTCACGCTGACGTTCGAGCGGCTGTTCGGCACGACCGTGAGTGTCCTGGTCACCGGCCCGCCACCGTCGGCAAAGAGCAACGTCACGTTGACCGTCGCCGGCATGTCGGTGGGATTGGCCAGCAGATAGAACGTGGCCGTGTTGAGTGGCGCGCCACTCACCTCGCCGTCGGCCACGGCCCATGCGGTGCCCGTGCGCGTTGCGCCTGGTGAGTTGTGCGCCTCTGTCCAGGTCTGGCTCCCGCCTGGCCACCACATCGATCGCTCCACGACGATCGGGACGTCGTTGGTGGACTCCACGACCATGGAGACCGCCGTTGCCGCGAGCTCCGGCGCGGCGCGATCGACCCATATCGTGGCTCGCTGCAACGCCCCGACGGTGCGCACCTGCCGGACCTGGGCGCCGTCCGGCAGCAGGTACGTCACCGTGATATCGGCATCCTGTTCCGTGGGATTCGCGATGAGGAGGAAGAGATCGAAGACGTTCCCCGTCGCGCCTTCCGCCAGGAACCACCGCGTCGAGGGTGCCGTCACGCCGGCGCTCTCGTGCCCGGCAAGGAATGTCACGCCGGCGCGCGACAGATACATGGCCCGCTCGACGATGATGCCCGTGCCGTCGATGGCTTCGAGCACGGCCGAGACGTCCGCGGCCGCGAGGAGACGTCCGTCGGTGCCGAACGTCTCCTGATTCACCCAGATGTTCGTACGGGATCGAGGTCCGAGGGCGTACGTCTTCTCGATCGGTGGCGCGTCCGCTCTGAGGAAGCGCACGCGAACGTCGACGGGTCGCAACGACGGGTTCTGCAGGAGGTAGAACAGCTCGAAGCCGCTGTGTGTCGCGCCCTCGGCCAGGTACCAGCGTGGCGCCGGCGCAGGCACGCCGGTCTCGGCGTGCGACCCGTACGTGTTCCCGTGGCTGTCGTGCCACGACACGGTGCGATCGACGGCGAGAGGGACATCGGAGGACACGACGGCGCTGAACGCGGTGTCGCCGAGGCCCGGAACCGTCCGAGCGTCGATGGTTCGCGACGCCATGGCAGGCACACGTACCGTTCGCGACACCACCACTCCATCGGGCCGCTGGAGGTCCAGCCGGGTGGCTGCCGACTGCAAGCCCGGATTGGCGAGCGAGATGCGCGTGTCGAAGAACGAGCTGACGACACCCTCGGCCAGATACCGCGTGTATGTCCCCGTGACCGGCGGCTCCAGTTCCGTCTGCCAGTACGTGAGGAGATCCCGCAGCGCCTGCGGCGCATGCGTCGGTGCCGGGCGCTGCGCCTGATCGCGCGTGTTGACGCCGTGGCACGACCCGCAGACACGCACTTCGCCAGGCTGCATCGTGAGCCACAAGCGTTCGCGCACGACGGGAACGCCCGCAGCATCGGTCAACTGCCAGGACAGCGCGCGCCTGGCTGGCACGAACGCCGCCACCGAGCCGTCTCGCGCGATCGCCACGCTGCCGGGAGGTGCGCTCGGCAACAGGGGATTCTGCGCGCGCGGGTCGTGCAGCACCTGGCCCAGTACGCGACGACCCGGCCGCGGGTTCGTGGTGCCGCCGACGCCACGAATCTGGTCCGCCTGGATGATCTGCAGGAAGGCCACGTCGTAGATTCGTCCCGGTGCGCCAATCGTCTGCGCGTCGCCGCCCGCGACACGCAGGTTGAAAGGCTGCTGCCTGTCGGACTTGTCGCGCGATGTCACGTCGTGACTCACGATGAGCGCGAGGTCGTTCTCGCGCAGGTATGCCTGCAGGCGTTCGAGCGCGATGCCCTGCTCCTCCAGGATCTGCCGCTCCTGTGCGCCAGGTCCCGTGGTGCGGCGCGGCGGGCGCTGACGCGGGCGTACTTCCACGGGATCCAGTTCCCACAGCGGTCCCGCGTAGGTCACCAGTACGTCGGGATTCCAGTACGTCACCGACTTGCTGATGCCGTTGGTCAGGCGGCGGTCGGCGACGTGGACGCTGCCCGCCTGCTGCAGCAGCGTCAGGCGGAAGTCGTATCGCGACCCAGGATTGGCCGTGGTGCCGGTGTTGACGTCGCGGCGCGTCTCCGGCGTGTGCACGGCCACGAGGCTGCCATCCGACAGCGGCAGCGGATTGCGATAGAGGCCCGAGTGATTCGGCGACGGCGTGTCCGTGTACGAGCTCGTCTCCCGATGCGTGACGTACGTGATCGTCATCGCGTCGGCATTCTGCGTCGGCGGCGCGTACGTGCTGATGATCTGACCGCTCGCGTGCGTGGAGAACTCCGGTGCGTCGATGCCGTAATAGGTGCCCGGCGCAGCCGGGGACTCCTTGATCTGGATGAAGCCGTTGATCGTGTTCGGGTTGGCGCGAGGCATCTGCGAATGGTGGTACACGAGATTGCGATCGTCGTTGAAGCTCGCGTCGAAGTACCCCAGGAACTCGTGCCGGCCGACATGGTTCAGCGTCTCTTCCTCGGTGCCATCCTCGGCCACCATCCACGGGAAGAAGTCGTTGAAGGTGTGCCCCACGACGTTGGTGCCGGCCAGCAGATCGGTGCGCGCGCTGCGGGGCTCGGGGAAGACCTCCGCACGTGTCGACAGACGTGCCGCACCGGCTGATTCGTCGGCATAGTTGAACGTGCCGTAGGTGCCATAGACGTCGCTCGCACGCGAGTCGGCGTCAGCCTGCTGATCGCGCTGCAGGTGATCCCAGCGGATGTACACCACACGACCGAAGCTGTCGACCTGCGGCGAGAAGGACCCCGACGGCGAGTGCTGCACGAGGAACAGATCGCCTGACGCGGGGTCGAGGCTCCAGATGCCCGTGACCACCGGCGCTTCCTCGTACTCGTCGAGTTGCGGGTACAGGTGTGCCTCCCCCCCGCGCGGGCGATCCGACGTGAAGAGGATCCTGTCGTCGGTGCCGTAGATCGGACTCACATTGTTGTAGGCCGACGGCTGGTTCGGCACGCGCGTGATGACAGGCGTGTCACCTGCCGCCAGGCCGGTGATCTCGTAGAGCTGCCAGCGCCAGTCGCCGTGGACGTACCGCCGATCGGTTCCGCCCACGACCATGCTGAAGATCGCCCTGGTCCCGCTCCAGTGCACGCTGGGCTCTCGCACCGCGATCGCGGCGCCACCCTGAAAGCCCGTCGCACCGAACCCGGCGGCGGCGGTCAGGTTCTTGAGCGTACCGTCGGGATAACGAATCCACAGGTCGCCTCCGCGCGCCACGGAATCGAGCGAGGCACGATGGTTCCCGAAGACCGACCCGATCGTCGTGAAATCCGCGGGCACCGGTACCTGCGTGACAAACAGAATCGGGTACGGCGTCTGGACGGGCCCCTGCTGGGCGATCGACGTCAGGCCGAAGCCGGCCATCACCGCCATCACCGCTGGCGCCCACCATCGTCGCGTGTGTCGCATGTCCGCCTTCTCCGGCCCATCGCGTCGCGCCGATGACAGAAGCGTCATCACCGCTCGCCGCACGGCGAGATCGCCGGACTTCCTGCAGGAACCGTTCCCGGCCGTCAGTTCAGGCGCGTGGCAAGGAGCGCCGTGCCGCGCGCCCACTTCCGGTCCGGCGCATCGCCGTACATCGCCCGCTCCACGACGATGGGTACGGGCGTGCGACCCACGCTCTCGATCAGCGCTCCCGCGGACTCGCCATCGACCTCCGGAAACTCATGACCGAGACTGATACCGAAACGGCTGCCGGCTGCCACCTGGAACTCTCGACTGACGGGTGGCACGCCGGGTCGCATCAGCACCGTCATGCGCACGGTGGCCTGTTCCCTGTCGGGGTTGGCAACGAGCAGATACGTCGATCGCGTCAGGCCTGCCGACAGGACGTCTCCATCGGCCACGGCCCATCGCGTCGCCGCAACGGTGGCGCCGGCGGCGTTGTGCGCCTCGAACCATCCGTTTGCGTCCCCGGGCCACCACATGGAGCGCTCGGCAACGATGGGAACGCCGTTGGTCGACTCCACGACGGCCGAGACCGCGGTGTTGACCAGTGCCGGGGCGTCCTTGTCGACCCAGATGGTGTATCGCTGCTGCGGTCCGACGACATGCGTCCGGGTCACGCGCGACGCATCGGGCAGCAGGTACGTGACGCGCACGTCCGCCGCGCGCGCCCCTGGGTTGGCAAGGAGCAGGAAGAGATCGAAGTACTGACCGGTGGCACCCTCGGCGAAGTACCAGCGCGTCGCCGCCGCCGTCGCACCGGCACTGGCATGCCCGGCTTCGAAGCCGCGCCCGCGATGGCTGTCGTACCTCGCCCGCTCGACGACGATCCCGGGGCCGTCGAGCACGTCGATCACCGCCGATACCTCGGCGGCTTCGAGCGGCCTGCGACCCGACGCGTCGAAGACTTCATGGTCCACCCAGATGTTGGTGCGGCTGAGTGGCGCCAGATCGTACGTCTTCTCGAGCGGTGCCCCGTTCGCTCGGAGGTACCGCACGCGCACCCGGACGGACGCGGTCGTGGGATTCTGGAGCAGGTAGAACAGGTCGAAGCCCGAATGCGTCGCCCCCTCGGCGAGATACCAGCGCATCGCGGGTCCATCCAGACTCGACTCGGCGTGCGCGCCGCGCAACGCCCCGTCCAGACCGCGCCACGACATGGTGCGATCGACAACGAGCGGCATATCGCTCTCGATCGTGGTCGCGAACGCCGCGCCCGCGAGGCCCGGCACGTCGTCAGCGTCGACGTGCACGCTCGAGAGGGATGGTACCGTGACGGTCTGAGGGATCACGACGCCATCGCCGCGCAGGAACTGCAGCAACGCCGTCGTCGCGCGCGCACCGGGGTTGGCAAGCGCGATACGCGTGGTGAAGGTGCCGCTGGATGCGCCTTCGGCCAGGAAGCGCGTGTACGCAACCCCCGGCTCCTTGGTGGACTCGAAGATGGCCGTCACGGCGGAGGCGGTGGTCAGCATGAAGGTGCAACTGCCATCGCCCCGACAACCGGCACCCTGCCAGCCCACGAAGCGGCTGCCCTCGTCGGCTGTCGCGACGAGCACGACAGGTGTCCCCAGCGGCAACGACGCCTGACACGGCGGACCACAGGTGACGTCTGCCGGCGTGCCGGCGACAGTCCCACTGCCTGAACCTGCCTGATGCACGGCGAGCGCAACCGTGGGCCATGTGTGCCCGCCGCTCGTCGCGCGACTCATCGTCTCGACACGTCGGGCGATCGCCGAGGCTTCATTCGAGCGCTGACTCGACGCGCCGCTCGCGTCCAGCGCTCTGACGGCAAAGTAGTAGCGAAGGCCCGGCCACAGGCCAGTCGCGGTGAACGCCGTCCGGGACGCATCGACCGAGGCCGACGCCATGTACGTACCCGGCGTGAGCCCCCATTCGACGACGTAGGCGACAACGCCGGACGAGGCTGGCGCGTCCCACGCCAGGCTGATCTCGGCCTGCGCTGCCGCGGGTACGGCCCCCGGCAACAGAACGACCAGGCACACGACGAGCGCGCGCGCCGCGGCGACGGTCAGCCGGCGCACGCTGCAGTACCGGTGTCAACTCCTGCACGATGCGAGATCGACGGATGGAATGAGAGGGATGTCGATGGATGCACGCCGCCTTGGTGCTAGCAAGACTCGGGCCCGCTTTCCAGCGAACAGAACTGTCATGTGCCCGAGATACACAGCCCTCGGTGCCGCATCGATTCGATGCACACCCGTGACGTCGTTCTTACATCCTCCGACGTGGATGCAGTCATCCGCGACCGAGGTACGGCATCCCCGATGCCATGACTGTGATGAACGGGACATTCGCGTCGAGGGGCAGTGCCGCCATGTACAGCACCGCGTCCACGACGTGCGGCACGGGCAACAGCGGCTCGATGGCGTGCTGGCCGTTGGCTTGAAGGACGCCACCCGCATAGCCACGAGCCATGTCCGTCTCCGCGTTGCCGATGTCGATCTGCCCACACGCGATGTCGAATGCCCGACCGTCGAGTCCCGTCGATCGCGTGAGGCCCGTCATCCCGTGCTTGGACGCGGTGTACGGCGCCGAGTGCGGGCGCGGGACGTGTGCCGAGCTCGAGCCGGGGGGGATGATGCGGCCGCCGCGCGGCGACTGTGACTTCATGAGCTTGAAGGCCGCGCGCGTGCACAGGAACGCGCCGGTGAGATTGGTGTCCACCACCGCGCGCCACTGCTCCACCGTCAGTTCGTCGAGAGGCACGGCGGGCGCGCTGACGCCCGCGTTGTTGAACAGCACGTCGAGCCTGCCATGCGCGACACGCATCGCCTCGAACACGCGTTCCACATCGTCGGGGTTCGTGACGTCCGCGGGAAGCAGCAGCGCCGCACCGGCTGACGCTCCTGCCAGTGAGGCCGTCTCGTCGAGCGCGGCAGTTCGACGACCGACCAGCCCTACTCGGTAACCGGCGCGCAACAAGCCGATGGCCACGGCACGCCCGATGCCGCTCCCGGCACCCGTGACCAGTGCGATGCGAGTTGGTGCGATCACGCCGCGAACGGTAGCATGAGCCCGCTCGTCGATGCAGAAGGCGTCGACGCGGAAAGCAGCCATCGATGACCATGCTCGTGACGGGAGGTGCCGGATTTCTCGGCACACGGCTGATCGCACGACTCCTCGCAGGCGGGTCCGGCGACGCACCCGCATCGCGAGTGGTATGCGTGGATCGCGTGCCTGCCACGCTCGACGATGCGCGAGTCGTGTCGCGCGTCGGCGACATCGCGGATGCGGCCTTCGTGGAGTCTGTCGTCGACGAGGACGTCAGTGCCGTGTGGCATCTGGCCGCCGTGCTGAGCGGTCAGTCAGAGAGCGAGCCGGCACTGGCCATGTCGGTGAACGTCGATGGCACGCAGGCCCTGCTCGATGCGTGTCGACGCCTGCCCCGTCCACCGCGATTCGTCTTGGCCAGCACCGTCGCCGTCTACGGTGGTCCGCTCCCGACCGTGGTGCCAGACGACATGGCGCTGCGCCCGCAATCCACCTACGGCATGTCGAAGGCGATTGCCGAGTTGATCGTGCTCGACGCCACACGACGCGGAACGGTGGACGGCATCGTGTGCCGACTGCCGACGGTGGCGATTCGTCCCGGCCGGCCGAACTCTGCGATGTCGAGCTTCGTGAGCGGCATCGTGCGCGAGCCACTCGCCGGCGTGCCGGCCACGTGTCCCGTGCCGCTCGATACGCCGCTCTGGCTGTCGTCACCGCGCGCTACAACGGAGAATCTCGTGCGAGCCGGCCATCTCGATGCGTCAGCATTCGATGACGTGAGGGCCGTCACGCTCCCCGGACTCACGCTCACGCCGGCGGACCTGCTCGACAGCCTGGCGCGGACAGCGGGAGCGGCCGTGCGTGCGCTCGTCTCACTCGCGCCGGATCCTGTCATCACACGGACGGTGCTGACGTGGCCAGGCGCGTTCGACATCACACGTGCCACGGCGCTCGGCTTCGAGAACGATCGCGATGCCGACACGCTGGTACGACAGTACGTGACGTCACTGGCGTGACATCCTGCCGACTCATCGCCAGCGGATGTCGTCAGGAGACGACAGCGGGGTGACGGCGCTCTCGGGCACGCTCGCGAGCACGTCGCGTGCGGTGAGTGAACCGAAGCGCAGGCCGGCCCGTCGCTCGATGGTCGCGATGGGCACCTGATACGTCTCGTATGCGCCGAACACGGCTTCGCGCCGCGGCAGGAATCCCCGCTGCGACAGGATGTAGCCAGACACGCTGAGCGCGCCCGTCTCGTCGTGGACAAAGGCGATCACCTTCCAGAACTCGAGCGGAATGGCCACGTTCTCGAACACCGGATCGTCGTCGCGCAGGATCGGCCCGGTCATCACCGAGATGCGCTGGTCGTCTTCGCGCGCGCTCTGGAGCGCATAGTCCTCGAGTCCCAGCCAGATGCCCGCGTTGAACGGCTGCATCTGCGGTACGGCGTTCACGAGATGCATCGAATCGGTGTTGCCCTCGTCGGCTTCCGCCCGCGTCTGCCCCCACGCCGGATCCTCGCGCCGGGTCATGTGGCCACGACTGAAGCGCGGCGAATTGCCGTACACACGGCCGGCCAGTTGCATGGCCTGCGACACCCGGGGATCGAACCGCCAGTCGCGCCGCTTGAGATGCGGCACGCTCAGCGCGCCGTCGATGTTCACCGCACTCACGTAACACACTCGCCGCCGGCGGCTCATCACGACGGAGAAGTGCCGATACGGCAGAGCGCGCAGCGTCTCGCCTTGCCACGTCACGGCGAGCACATCGTCCTCATCGACGATGGTCGGGAGCGGCGCGTCCGGCTGTCCGGGGCCGAGGAAGTCAGCCCTGTAGCCGTCGCGCAGACCGTAGCCTGTCGCGACAGGCAGGACCGGCATCGGCTCCACACCGAGATCGGAAGGGACGCTGGGTTCCGGCACTGCCACCATGGGTGTGATCGCCGCGAGCGCCTCTTTGACATGGGGTGCGCGCACCGCGTAGTTCAGGCGCTCCAGCGCGCCGGCAAAGTGTACGCCGACGGCGCCACCCGTCTCCATGTCGATCACCACGGACCCTGAACTGCCACCGAGCGTCGTGGCGTCGTGCGCGAACGCCCACGGCTCGGTCGCGCCGCGAGCGACCTTGCCCGGCGAGAAGCGCTTCACGCCGTACACGCCGCCGAACAAGCGCTGAGCGACATCAGGGTTCTGCACGCCGAACGGGTCTTCGGCCGGATAGCCAATCACCGCGATGTCACGTCCGGAGTCGAGCGACGCCTCGGAGAACGGAATCGGCGGAGGCAGGACGATGCCCGCGCCGGGCGAGAGTCGCAGCACGGCCAGATCCGGCGCACGCGAGTCGGTGAGGTCGGCCAGATACAGCACCTGATCGACGCCGACCTCGAATGCCTCTGCCGGTGTTTCGACTGTCTCGAAATCCTCGCTCAGATCGACGCGGCAGGTGACCACGCCTGTGCCAACCGTGCGGCGGAACGCCAGGGCATTCGCCGCGCGCGAGACGAACTCCGCCGCGACGTGCGCGTTGGTCACCACGAGATCCTCGTCCACGATCCACGCGGTGCCGGCGTGATGCAGGCGCGGATGGCCCGACAATTCCACGCGACCCACGCTGGCGAACCAGCGCTCGTACGTCCCGCGCGTGGCCTCGATGCGCCGGCGCAATTCGGCAGACGGCGGCAGGTCCACGCGATTGTCTCGCACCAGCAGCGATGGCCGGCCGTGAGCCAGGACCACGGCCTCCGTCTGGAAGCGAGGCGTGGTTCCGGCTCCGGCCCGGCGGCCCGTGAGCCCATCGACCAACGCCCGGATCGAACGCGCACCAACACCGGCGCGAAGTGCCCGTGCAGGCACGTGACCCGGCTCCGTCATGGCCATCACCTCGCGCGCGATGGCCGGATCGGCTGCCAGAACGGACTCGGCCCGTTCGTGAAGATGCATACGTGGATCAACGACGTGTGCGGCCCTGGCCGTACACGACCATCGACCGGCCGGTTCTCCGGGCCCGGCCGTCATCGTGTACGATTCCGCGCGATGCCGACGCGCCGCTACCTGCTGCTGGCGACGCTGCTGTATGTCGTACTGACGGCCGTGATGACGTACCCGCAGGTGCGTCACATGCGTGATGGCGTGAGCGACGTGGGCGACCCGCTGCTCAACACGTGGGCGATGGCCTGGGTGGCCCACCAGTTGCCGTTCTCGCCCGCGCACGTGTTCGACGGCAACATCTTCTTCCCCGAACGGCGTACGCTCGCCTACTCCGAAACGCTGCTGGTGCCAGCGCTGATGGGCGCGCCGTTGCTGTATGCCGGGGCCGGCCCGGTCCTCGTCTACAACCTGCTGATGTTCGCGTCGTTCGTCTTCACCGGCGTCGGCATGGCGCTGCTGGTGCGCGAGCTGACGGGCAGCACGCTCGCCGGACTCGCCTGTGGCGCGATGGCGGCGTTCCTGCCCTACCGCTTCGACCACTACTCGCACTTCCAGCTGCTGCAGATGCAGTGGGTGCCCTTCGCGTTGTGGGCGCTGCACCGGCTGCTGGACGATGGGCGGATGCGCTTCGGCGTGGCGCTTGGCGTATTCGTCGGCGCGCAGGGCCTGACGTCCATGTACAACGCCATCTTCCTCGGCACGTTCCTCGCCGTCGTTGGTGGCGTGCTGCTCGCCATGGATCTGGCGCGCGCCAAAGCTCGCTGGAAGCCGCTGCTCGCCTCGGTCGCGATCGCCGGTGCGCTCATGGCGCCGGTGGTCATCGTCCATGCGCGCGCGAGGGCGGTCGTTGGCGAACGTGCACGCAGCGACGCGGAGGTCGGCAGCGCGCAGTGGAAGCACTTCCTCGCGGCCTCGCCGCACAACTACGTCCACGGCGCCCGCTCACGGCGACTCGGCGAGCCGGAACGTCGCCTCTTTCCCGGCCTCGTCGCGCTGCTGCTGGCGGTCGTCGGCTTGTGGCCGCCATGGACGCGCACACGCGCTGCGTACGCGCTCGGCCTGCTCGCGTCGGTGGACATCGCCCGCGGGTTCAACGGCTGGCTCTATGGCTGGCTGTTCGACTACGTGCTGCCCTTCCGCAGCCTGCGCGTCCCGGCCCGGATGGGCATGATGGTGAGCCTCGCCATCGTGGTGCTCGCGGGCTATGGCCTGGCTCGACTCCTGCCGCGCATCCGCCGCGTCTGGCAGCCTGTCGCTGCGATCATCGTCGGACTGTTCGTGCTGATCGAGTCGTGGGCCGGCCCCCTGTCACCGCGACTCGTGTCAGTGACCGCCCCCGAGACGTACGCCGACCTGCTGCGGGACAAGGGCGATTCGCCGAGAGTGGGCGTGGTCCGTCGTGAATCCGATTCGCCACCGGCGGTTCTGCTCGAACTGCCGATCGGCCGCGAAGATCCAACGGTGATGTACTACTCCACCTTCCACTGGCAGTCGCTCGTCAACGGCTACAGCGGGTTCTTCTCTCCATCGTTCATCGACCTCGTGAACCGGCTCGACACGTTCCCGGATCCCTCGACTGATGACGTGCTGCTCGCGCGCGGCGTGCGGTACGTGACCGTGCACGGCGAGTTGATGCGCGAAGGTGAGTACCAGCGCATGATCGCCGCAATCGATGCGCGGCCGAACGATTTCCGCCTGATCTCTCGTCGGCCGTGGCACCACAGCGAGATCAGCCTGTACTACTTCTTTCCTGGTGCGGGCGGGCGACGGCCTTGACGCGGTCACGCGGGCCGGACACATCCGCCCCTGCAACTCGGGAGGTGTCGCGCGCACCATCGCACGCGTCATCGCGTTGTCGATGTGGTGAGGCGCGTCCACGCCTCCGCGTAGCGCCGGCCGAGCAGCCGCGCCGACACGGCGTCGAAGTGCACGCCATCGCCCTGGTGCGTGAGGTACTCGGCGCTGACGTATGCCGTGTGCGGCACGTGCTGCGACAAGGCGCGATGCGCCGCATCCACCATGACGTGTGCGTCAGTCCACGGCACGTCGGCGAAGTGTCCGATCTGTCCGGCAAGGAACGGTACCTCAGGGGCGTCGAGCGTGGTGCGCAGTCGCCGCACGAGCGCGTGCAGTCGCTCGGCATAGAGCGGAGCCCGCTCCGGCGTGGCGTCGGCTTCGCCCTGGTGCCACAGAATGCCCCGCAGGGTACCGGCGGCCATCGCCACGCGGGCGCGTCGTATCGCGTCGTCCCAGGGGTGACTGTCGGTAGGCAGGTAGTGCTCGCCGGGGCGCCACGCCTCGATGGGCGACCCGCCAACGGCCGCGGGCACGAGACCGATCTCCGACGTCGAATCCGCGTCGACCAGGGCCAGGCCGAACGCACGCCCCGGACCGACGCCAGCGACGGCAGGCTTGTCGAAGTGCATGGGATCGACAGCGGGCACCCACCGAGCGTCGCGATCGAGCATCCGCACGCGCGCATGCGGTACGCGATCCGCCGGCTCGACGCCCGCACGCCCAGCCATGTTCGACTGCCCGATGAGCAGGAAGATCTGCATCGGCGTGGCCTGCCCCCGGGCGGCCGCGAGCGAACCCGCGTGACGTTCGGCGGCCAGCACGGCGGCACACAGCAAGACACCGGTCAGGACGAGTAGCCGTACGTGGATGCTCATCAGCGCAAAGACCGCTTTGCGTGTTCTCACCGTGACTCCTGGTCTCGAAGCCGACACGAAGGCATCGATGACATGCGGCGGGCAGCATACCTGAACGGTGAGTGCGGTACCCACCGGATGGGCGTTTACTGTGACGGGGAGGCCGAAGATGGCAAACAGGACGAGGTGTGCGACGTTCAGGGACCTGTCTCGGACAAAGGCAGGATGGCTGGCAGCTTTCACGCTCGCCGCGGCGGCACTCGGTGCGTGTTCGTCCAAGCCCGAGCGGACAGAGGTTCAGCCGGGCGTGCCGCGGTACGACAACGTCGGCGACCATCGCCACGCTGTCACCACGGCGTCGCCTGACGCGCAGGCGTACTTCAATCAGGGTCTGGCGTTCGCGTACGCGTTCAACCACGCCGAGGCCATACGTGCATTTCGACAGGCTACCGTGCTCGATCCCTCGTGTGCCATGTGCTACTGGGGCATCGCCTACGCGCTCGGCCCGAACATCAATGCGCCGATCTCGGACGCGGCGGCCAGCGAGGCGTGGCCGGCCATCCGGCGCGCGCGTGAACTCGCGACCAGCGCCACCGACAAGGAGCGCGCGTTCATCGAGGCGCTCGCCCTGCGCTATGCCGAGGATCCGAAGGCTCCGCGCGAGCCACTCGACGCGGCGTACGCGGCAGCCATGCGCGGGGTCGCGCAACGCTTCCCACAGGACGACGACGCGGCCACGCTGTTCGCGCAATCACTGATGGACACCTCGCCGTGGAACTACTGGGAACTCGACGGCCGTCCGCGCGCCAATACCCCGGAGGTCCTTCAGGCACTCGAACGCGTGCTCGCGCGCAATCCCGATCACGCGGGTGCCATCCACCTCTATATCCATGCCGTCGAAGCGTCGCCCGATCCGGCGCGCGCCGAGCGCTACGCCGACCGGTTGGCCGCACTCATGCCCGGCGCCGGCCACATCGTCCACATGCCCGGCCACATCTATCTGCGTGTCGGACGCTATGACGATGCGTCACGCGCCAACGATCGCGCCGTGGCGGCAGACGAGGCGTACTTCGCGACCGATGCCGCGAAGGGCAACATGATGTACGAGGTCGGATACTACCCGCACAACATGCACTTCAAGGCCATGTCGGCGGCGCTGGCAGGTCGACAGGCCGAGGCGCTGAAGGCCGCGACGGATACACATACCAGGATGCACGCCGACATGCTGACCGATCCGGACATGAGCGGAATGGTGCAGCACATGCGGCTGACACCGTTGTACGTCAAGGTGCGCTTCGGCCTGTGGGACGACGTACTGGCGGAGCCCGAACCTGCGGAGGACCTGGTGTTCACGCGAGCGATCCGGCACGCGGCACGAGGCATGGCATTCGTTGCGCAAGGCAAGCTCGCTGAAGCGGAGGCCGAGCGCACGGCAGTGGATCGACTCGACGATGATGCGTCGCTGGCGAACCTCCATGTGTCGAGCGTGAACACGGCCTCGAAGGTGGTGCCGATCGCGCACGAGATCCTCGCGGGCCAGATCGCGGCAGCCCGCAAGCGTGGCGACGACGCGGCACGACATCTCGCACGGGCCGTGGAGTTCGAGGACGCGCTCACGTACATGGAACCGCCCGACTGGTTCCTGCCCGTACGCCAGATTCAGGGCGCCACGTTGCTCCAGCTCGGACGTGCGAAGGACGCCGAGACAGCATTCCGCGGCGACCTGCGGAAGTTCCCGCTGAACGGCTGGTCGCTGTCTGGATTGCAGGCCAGCCTGGAACGCCGGGGACGCTCGAAGGAAGCCGCGGAGGTGGCGGCGCAGTTCGACACCGCGTGGAACGGCGCAGACGTACGCCTGGTCGACGGCCGCGTCACGCCGTAGCGTCGTCCGCTTCGAACGCATCAGCGGGCGGAACCCGCCCGGCGGCCGCCCAGGCGGTACACTGCGAATCAGGCATGTCTTCACTCAAGGTCGCGAATCTCTGGCGTGTCATCAGTGACGTCGACCTCGCGCGCATTCGCGCGTCTGCGCGTGCGCCGTTCGAGTTGCTCGTCGTCTCCGACGACGTGGAGCTTGCGCAGCGAGTGCGAGCGGGACTTGGCGCCGTCGCTGGTGGAGGCGTCCATCCGTACGTGGCGACAACGGACCCCGACTCCATGCGCAGCCGGCCGACGACACCGCTCGTAGCGGTGCTGGGGAGTACGTCGCCCGAGTTGTCGGCTGCGATGACGGCCGCCGACGAGCACTGCATCAGGGCCGGCTGGCCGCGAGTCACGCTGATTGTCGGGACAGACGCGCCCGACGCCGGCGCGCGACGTATGGGAGAGCAGGTCCGTGTTGCTGTCGTCGACGTGATGAACGCGCCGAAGCCGCTGCTGGCCGGCGTGATCGGGCAGGTGGAAGGCGATGCGCGCCTGGCCATCGCGGCGGCGCTTCCGGTCTTCCGACACGTGGTGGCCGAGGTCATCGTCGACGAGACGGCGAAGGCCAATGCGTCGTTCGCGGCGACGACAGGCCTTGCAGAGACGATTCCGGTCCTGGCCGTGCCGCTTAACCTCGGCGACATGGTGGTGCTCACCAAGAACCAGTTGATCATGGGCTACAAGATCGCGCTGGCGGCGGGCCGGGACGACAACCCACGTTCGATGATCACCGAGATCCTCGGCGTCATCGGCGGCGGGTTCCTCTTCCGGCAGATTGCGCGTCAACTCGTCGGCCTGATTCCCGTGGCAGGCCTGCTGCCGAAGGTCGCCATCGCGTATGCGGGAACTTACGCAATTGGGCGAGGTCTCAGCGCGTGGGCGCTCGGAGGCGCCGAGGTGACGGCCGACAGCCTGTCGCGCTACACGACCGAAGGGCTCGAGCGCGGTCGACAGCTCGCCAGTCAACTCGTCGCGCAGGCTCGGGCCGGTCTCCCACGCTCCGCCCCGCGCCTGCAGCGCCTCCGCGGTTGGCTGCCGTCGCGCACACGCGGTTCGGCTCGTTAGCCTCGGCGTGGTATCCTTTTGGGTCGGTCATGCCACCGAGCCAGTTGGCTCCTGCATGACCGAGCACCACCAAGCCGTCCCCGTCGTCCAGAGGCCCAGGACGCGGCCCTTTCAAGGCTGAAACACGGGTTCGAATCCCGTCGGGGACGCCAAACTCCAACACGTTGACTGCGAGCCGCTTCCGGGCGCACCCTAACTTGTATTCGAACCGAGGCACGCGGCAATGGACCGCCGACATCGATCTCAGGTGTCATTCCTCACAAGCGACTCGCCAGCACCGATCGGTTCGGCGGCCGACGTGCTCGCCGACGTGCGCTCTCGGCCGACCTGGGATGGCGCCTTGATTGAAGCCGACGATGCTCAGTTCCCTCGAATCACCGTGGAATGGCACGACGGTCATGGGTTCATCCTGCACTGCTGGGAGAGCGAGACGTCATGGAGCCACTTCCTGGTAACGGGCGGCGGTCCGTTCGCGACGCCATCGATTGAAGTGGAACTCGGCGGGCAGGCGCTTGAACGCTGGCCGTCCGAACTGTTCTCGTCCACCGATCGCGCAACTCGTGCGCTCGATTACTTCCTGGCGCAGGGCCGTCAGGATCCGACTCTCGATTGGGTCAGCACTGACGGCTTCCCGCGCGACGTGCTGTGGAAAACCCGCGCACAACGGGAAGCCTGGGAGCGCGCCCACCCGCGTCGCCGGTGACGACCGCGCTACAATGCACGGTGAGCAGTGCCCATGACGATTCACCTTGAAGTCCCCGAGGAGTTGGCCCGGCGCATGGCGCCTGACGATTCCAGCCTGATGCGTGTCGCGCTGGAGGCACTCGCGTCCGAGGGGGTTCGGTCAGGGAAACTGTCTGTGTTCGAAGCACGCACCCTGCTTGGCGTGCGGTCGCGCTACGAAATGGACGGCATCCTGAAGGCGCACGGCGTCCTGCTCGACCTGACAGTGGACGACGTACGGAAGGACGCCGAAGCGGCCCTCGCTTCATCGCGATGACCGTTGTCGTCGCCGATACGTCTCCGCTCAACTACCTCATCCTGATCGACGCGGTTGACGTCCTTCCGCAGCTGTATGGCAGCGTCGTCGTACCACGACAGGTCATCGCCGAGTTGACCGCGGCGGAGGCGCCTGGCAGGGTCAGGACATGGGCATCCGTTCTGCCGGCATGGATTGATGCGCGTGACGCGGCTGTCGGCGAAGAAGACATGAAGCACCTGGACCTGGGCGAACGGGCTGCAATCCTGCTGGCAGAATCACAGCCGGACGCCCTGCTGCTGATCGACGAGACCGCGGGACGTATCGAGGCCTCGCGGCGGGGCATCCGCACTACCGGCACACTCGGGGTCCTTCGCGCAGCCGCGAGCCGCGATTTCGTCGATCTCCCGGTGGCTCTGGCGCGTCTGCTGGAAACGAACTTTCGCGTTTCGACCGATCTCGTCAGCGACCTTCTTGCTGAGGATGCCGAGCGTCGACGGCGCTCGGGATAGCGGCCTGGGTGGTCGAATGCGCTCCAAGGCTCTCACGCGGCCCGCCGTAACCCGTCCATGGTCCGCAGCCACTGGCCGAGCTGGTTCCAACTCGCGCAAATTGGGGACGCCACCTCACCCATACCGGTCGCTCGATCCTCAAGATGGCACCGGTTTGCGTTGGCGGCTCCTGTTGGCTTGCTCTGTAAATCAATAGTTGACACAGTGACACTCATCGCTTTACACTGCGCGTCGTGATTGTCAGCTTTCGACACGCTGGGCTGCGGGAGATCTTCGAGGCCGGCAAGAGTCGAAAGGTGCAGGCGGACTTGCACAGACGATGCAAGAGGGCGATGGACGCACTCCATGCGGTGACGGCGCTCTCAGACCTGAACATGCCCGGATGGAGCGTGCATCCGCTGACGGGCGATCGAGAGGGCCGCCACGCGATGGCCGTCAGCGGACCGTGGCGCATCACGTTCCGCTGGGACGGGAAGGACGCCCACGAACTGGATCTCGAGCAGTATCACTGAACGGAAGGCGGCGACGATGGCGGCGACGAAGACGACGAAGGTGCTTCCTGTTCGACACCCGCTGAAGCGGGAACCGACCCATCCAGGAGAAATCCTGCGTGAGGACGTGCTGCCGGCGTTGCGGATGAACGTTACGCAGGCGGCCCGCGAACTCGGTGTGTCTCGACAGATCCTGCACCGGATTCTGGCGGGTAAGGCGCCGGTCACGCCGGAAATGGCCGTTCGGCTCGGGAAGTGGGCTGGCAATGGACCTGCCCTGTGGCTCGGCATGCAGCAGGCGTTCGACGTGTGGCACGCGGAACAGACGCTCGCGACCGAACTCGCACGCATTCCGGGACACGCCGCATAGCGGGAGGCCCTGTGCCCTTCGACATGTACGGCGACGTGATTCTGACCCGCGACGTGCCGGAACACGGCATCCGCGCCGGCGACGTCGGCACGGTCGTGGAGCGCCACGTGGTCCCAGGCGTCAGCGAGGAAGGCTACTCGGTCGAGTTCTTCGACATGGCGGGCAACGCCGTCGCCGTGGCCACACTGCCCGCGGGCGCCCTTCGCCAGCCGACGGCCGCCGATCGCCCGGCCGTCCGGCAGCTCACTGCCTGAGGCTCCAGCCCACGTCACGCCGTGCGCCGGAGACCGTCCACGCCGCGCAGCCAACCCCTGAGCTGGTTCCAACTCGCCGAAATTGGGGACGCCAACGTCAGCCATGAGCTGACTCTCAGAGAGTCGCGTCTCGTCCGAGCGTCGTCTCCTCCGCTTCCGGGCGTCGAGATTTCCTTCGCCAGCAGGTCGTCCCACACCACGCTCGCCCAGTAGTGTCAACTACTGCGTCCCGAAGCACGTGACACGTTCGAGTGGAAACGAGGTACTATCCGCGCACGTCTTCGGAACTCGGTACGCCGATGACCTCCTGAGGAGGCTTATGGGCAGCTACGCACTCTCTCGACGCCGCTTCTTCTTCTTCGGGACGCTGCTGGCGGGCGCCATCCCGGCCCGGGGGTTCGGCAGCGTTCCATCACTCCAGTCGCTTGGCTACAGGCACTACGCCAGCAAGTTGAACGTCGCCGCCATCGGGTGCGGCGGGCAGGGCGCACTGATCCTCGACCAGGCCGCTCGCACCGAGAACGTCGTGGCGCTCTGCGATGTGGACGAGGCACGGGCCGGGAACACGCTGAAGAAGTACAACGTCCCGCGGTACAAGGATTTCCGCGTGATGCTGGACAAGGAAGGCAGGAACATCGACGCCTGTACGATCGCCGTGCCCGACTTCATGCACGCGACGGTCGCGCTGGCCTGCATGGAGCGTGGCAAGCACGTCTACGTGGAGAAGCCGCTCACGAGAACGCCGTGGGAGGCACGGCTGCTCCGCGACGCCGCGGTGAAGTACAAGGTTGCCACCCAGATGGGCAACCAGGGGTTCTCGCACGAGTGCCACCGCGTGGCTGCCGAAATCGTCTGGTCGGGCGAGATCGGCGATGTCCGTGAGGCGCACGTCTGCACGTCGCCGGGCATGTTCCCGACTGGCTTGCAAGCACCGCCGCCCGACGCTCCGATCCCGTCCACGCTCGACTGGGATCTCTGGCTGGGAGGGGCGTCGACGCGCCCCTTCAGCGACGCGTACGTCCCCTACAACTGGCGCGGGTTCCTCGACTTCGGCACCGGTCAGATTGGGAACTGGGCGACTCACACCGCGGGGCCGGTTCACACCGCGCTACAACTGGAGGTGCCGGTCAGCGTGGAGTGCCTTCGAGTGGAAGGGAAGAGCGACATCTCCATTCCGCATCGCGGGGTGGTGCGGCTCGACTTCCCGGCGCGCGGCAACATGCCGCCGGTCTCGATCTATTACCACGAGTCCCCTCGGCCTGGTGACCCCGAGGCGTACGTGGTCCCGGGGATGGAGAACGAGACGATTCTCCCGCCCTCGAACAACCTCGCGGACAAGGGGCGCCCGACGAGCAATCGGGCGCCGGCACTCGGCGAAGGCATGGCGGCCGGGCGGGGCCGGAACAGCCCGGGGGCCGGGCCGGCCAGCCCTCCCAGCGGCGGTGGTGAGCGCCGGATCATGAGCCCCGGTGGGCCGGATGTGAAGGTCTACACCCAGCCCGGTGGCCGCAACGACGCTCCGCAGCCCGGTGTGCTCACCGGAAACGGGTCTGTGATGGTTGGCTCGAAGGGGCTGCTCGCAACGAGCCAGCGGGGTGAGGGAGTGTGGCTGTTGCCCGCGTCACGCTGGCGTGAGTACGAGCTCCCGCCGCAGTTGTTGACACGCTCTCCCGGCCACATGCTCGATTGGATCCGCGCGAGCAAGGGTGGAGACCGATCCTGTTCGGACTTTGCCATCACCGCGCCGTACGCGGAGTGGCTGGCGCTCGTGTGCATTGCCTGGCGCGTTCCCGGCAAGCTTCTCTGGGACAGCGCGAACATGCGGTTCACGAACAGCGTGGAAGCGAATCGGTACGTCAAGCCCGTGTTCCGACAGGGCTGGGAGCTGAAGCTGTAAGTTCGACGCCCTTCGGCGAAGCGGCCTGTCGTTGGCCAGCACGACCGTCGTCGAACCGTCGCGGACGTCAAGGGATGGCTTCCGCCGCTTGTCGGTGTATGAGTCGAGTACCCTGACCGACCTCGCCGACGTGCGACCGTGTGTGTCCGGATGTGATAGCTTGCCCCCAACCGCGGCGGCGCGGCGTCATGGGCGTTGACCGCGTTGCAGCAAGCAGAGAGAAACATGGCTATCACGAGGCGCGAGTTCGGACGAGTAACCCTGGCCAGCACGCCGGTTGTCGGTGCCTTGCTTCGCGGAACCGTCACCGGCGCGATTACGCAGACGCCACCGGTGATGTCACGCTGGTCCGGCGTGCAGGTTGGGCTCAACGTGCCCTATAGTCTCGGCACGGGCAACAACATCGCTGCCGAAGATCTCCTCGAGCGGATCGTGGCGGTCGGCGTGGGCTCGGTCGAACTCCGCGCCCAGCCGGTCGAACACTTCCTCGGCTCGCCTACGGTCCGGGCGGCCGCGGAGGCGGCGACTGCGCGAGAGGCAGCCCGCGCGGCGGGCCAGATCGTACCAACGCCGCAGCAGATGGCGCAGGGCGGGCGACGCGCCGGCCAGACGCAGACTCCGGAGCAGATCGAGGCCGCGCGCAGACAGCAGGCCGAGGTCCGCGCGTGGCGCCTGTCGGCGCCGTCCAGCCGGTTGAAGCAACTGCGACAGATGTACGAGAAGGCCGGCGTGCTGATCGACGTCCTGAAAGTGGACGACCTGTACACGATCTCGAACGAGGAACTCGACTACTTCTTCCAGATGGCGCGCGATCTCGGCGCGCGCGCCGTGTCGTCTGAACTGCCCGGGACCCGCAGCGACACCCGGCGCATCGGCGCGTTTGCCGACAAGCACAAGGTGTTCGTGGCCTATCACCACCACGCACAGGCCACCGCTGCGCTGTACGAGCAGATCTTCGATGAGGCGCGCTACAACGGGGCCAACATCGACATCGGTCACTGGACGGCGACGCTCAACGAGTCACCGCTGCCATTCATCGCCAGGCACGCCGATCGTATCCCCCACATCCACGTGAAGGACCGTCGGTTCGGGACCAACGGTGGCGAGAACCGGCCGTTCGGCCAGGGCGACACGCCGCTGCGCCAGATCCTGCAGGCGATCCGCGACAACAAGTGGGACATCCGGCCGATCATCGAGTTCGAGTACCGCATCCCCGACGGTTCCACGCGCGTCGCCGAGATCGCCAAGTGCCTGCAGTACTGCCGGGAGTCGTTACTGGCCTGATACTGCTGCTCGACGCTGCCTGCAACATCGTCCCGGTTGTCACCGGCGCGCCGCTTTCGACGTCGGCGACGCCGTGGGGGTACGTCGCGGCGACAGTGAAGTCCTTGCTGATCGCGATGCTGACGCCAGGCACGTTGAACTGCTTCAACAGGGGCTCGACGACCGCTCGACCCGCACGCTTCCGGTCGGCAGACGAGAACCGCTGACGAAACGCTCCAGGGTGTCGCGCCATGCCGCATGGCGAGCAACGCGTCGACCAGGCACACTCGATGTCGACCAGGGGTGAGGGTGGTGCGCCCGGTGGGACTCGAACCCACGACCAACGGCTTAAAAGGCCGCTGCTCTACCGACTGAGCTACAGGCGCGCGTGCGTCAGTTTACCAGCCGCCGCGCACCACGCCGACAGCATCACGGCGCGGCCTCGGAGAGCCGGCCCCACCTTCGGGCCTCTACCGCCAGCGGAACAGCCGGAGCGCCGCCACGAAACTCACGACGCCCCAGATGGCCAGGATCGCTATCTGCCCCCACAGTGCCGTCAGCCCGCTGCCGTCGATCATCACGCCCCGCAACGCCTGGTTCAGGGCCGTGAGCGGCAGCGCCGCGATGAACGGCTGCATCGCGTCCGGGAAGTTCTCCGACGCGAAGAACACGCCCGAGAACACCCACATGGGCACCATCACGAGGTTCATCAGCCCGGACACGCCCTCGATCGTCTGCGCGCGGCTCGCGGTGAGAAGCCCGAGCCCCGAGAACACCATCGCGCCCAGCAGACAGAAGGCGGACAGCAGCAGCCACGACCCGTTGACGGGCACGCCGAAGACAAGCGTCGCGAACCCGAGGAGCACGCTCACCTCGAGCACGAGGAACATGAGCCGCGCGGCGATCTGCGACAGTAGATAGTCGCGGCGACGCATGGGCGTGGCCACGAGGCGCTTCAACAGCTTGCGCATCCTCGCCGTGACCACCGAGAACGCCACGCTCCACATGCCGGTGCCCATGATGTTCATGCCCAGCAACCCTGGCACGACCCAGTCGATGTAGCGCGAACCCGGCACCGTCACGAGGCGCTCGGTGGTTGCCGCCGCGGACGTCCGGCCCGCCGCCGTCTGCAACACCTCGTCGACGGCGTAGCGACCCACGCGACTCTCGGGACGACTGGGATCGAACTCGTACGTGAGCGGCGATCCCGGCACGACGAGCAGATGGATCGCGCCGTTGCGCAGCGCGACGTCGGCCTCCGCGCGATCGACCGCCCGAACGCGCATGGTCGGCGCGGCCTCGAGCGTGCGCACGATGGGCGCGTCGCTTCCCTGCGCATCGCGCAGCACGCCCACGAGTACGGCGGGCGTGCCCTGCTCGCGGAACGCCAGTCCCAGCGCGCACGAGAGCAGCACCGGGAACGCGAACACCCAGAACACGGCCTCGGGTTCGCGCAGGAACTCCCGGAAGCGCGTGAGCGTGAGTTCGAGCAGCGGATGGTGCAGGCGCATGCGTGTCGTCGGTGCGCAACTACTCGCGCAGGTGACGCCCCGTCAGCGCAACGAACACGTCTTCGAGCGTGGCGCTGTGCGTGGTGAGCAGCGTGAACGCGTCAGGATCCGCCACTGTCGCCAGCAACGAGGGCAGCGCTTCGTGCAGGTGCGACACGATGAGCGTGCCGCGTCCGTCGGCAACAGACGCTCGGCGCACACCGGGCAGCGCGGTGAGCACCGCCACGTCGGGCAAGACGCGCCCTTGGTCAAGGGCGAACTCCACCACGTGTTCCGCGCCGAGCGACGCGATCAGGTCGGCAGGCGTGCCAAGAGCGATCACGCGTCCCCGATCGACGATGGCCACGCGATCGCAGAGCACCTGCGCCTCGTCCATGTAGTGCGTGGTGATCAGCACCGTGCGCCCCCGCGCCTTGTATGTCGCCAGCAGATCCCACAGTTGACGACGCGACTGCGGATCGAGTCCCGTCGTCGGTTCGTCGAGAAACAGCAGATCGGGATCGCCCGCGAGCGCACACGCCAGGGCCAGGCGCTGCTTCTGCCCGCCCGACAGCTTGCTGTACCAGGCGTCGCGCTTCGCTTCGAGTCCCACGCTCGCGAGCAGGTCCTCCACCGTTGGCCCCTGGTGGTAAAACGACCGGAACAACCGCAGCAACTCCGTGGTGGTGAGCTTGTCGTTGAGCTGTGTTTCCTGCAACTGGATGCCGAGTCGTTGCTGCAGACGCGCGGCATCGGCCGCCCACCGGAGTCCCAGCACCTCGACGTCGCCTGCATCGGCGGTGTTGAGGCCTTCGAGGATCTCGATGGTGGTCGTCTTGCCTGCCCCGTTCGGACCGAGCAGCCCGAAGCACTCGCCGGCACGCACCTCGAGATCCAGGCCGTCGACGGCGACCACCTCGCCGTAGCGCTTCACGAGACCACGGCAACGCAACGCAAGGCGATCCGGCGACGGGGCCGATGCATCAGCGGGCCGAGTCACCGGATTCTGCGTCGCCGGCATCTCACGCAGGCAGGGTGAACCACCGCCCGGCGACGGTGTCCTCGCGGAGGATGGTGTCGAGACGATCGGAGCCCGTCGAGATGAGCCCGACGGGCACGCCGCAGATTTCTTCGAGCGTGGCGATGTACGCGCGCGCTTCGGCCGGCAGTTCCTCGAAGCGCTTCACGCCCGCCGTCGGGGCAGTCCAACCGGGTACGTCGGTGTACACGGGGGTACAACGTGCAAGCTGCCCGATGTCTGACGGGAAGTGCTCCACCGTCTCGCCATCCGCGGTGTAGGCCGTGCAGATCCTGAGCGTCTCGAAGCCGTCGAGCACGTCCATCTTCGTGATAGCCAGAGCGTCGAGGCCGTTCACGCGCACGGCATACCGCAGCGCGACGGCGTCGAACCAGCCGCAGCGCCGCGGCCGACCGGTGACCGATCCGTACTCGCTGCCGCCATCGCGCAGCCGCTGGCCCATCTCGTCGAGCAGTTCGCTCGGGAACGGCCCCTCGCCCACACGCGTCGTGTACGCCTTGGCCACGCCCATCACGCCGGTGATGTGCTTGGGCCCGATGCCCAGCCCGGTGCAGATACCGCCGGTGGTCGCGTTCGACGAGGTGACGTACGGATACGTCCCGTGATCGATGTCGAGCAGCGTACCCTGCGCGCCTTCGAACATCACGCGCTGGCCCGACGCGATCGCGCGATCGAGCAGGAGCGACGTGTCGGTGACGAACGGCGCCAGGCGCATCCACACGCGATCGAGCTCGGCGATCACGTCGCGCCAGTCCATGTGCGCGCCGGGGATGATCTGGTTGCGCGCCTCCACGTTGTGACGCACGGCGTCCTCGAGCATCTGCCGCGACGCGCGATCCGACAGGTCGCCCACACGAATGCCGCGACGTCCGATCTTGTCCTCGTACGCCGGCCCGATGCCGCGCGACGTGGTGCCGATCTTCCGCTCGCCGCGCTTGGCCTCGGAGAGGACGTCGAGTTCCTTGTGATACGGCAGGATCAGGTGCGCCTTGCTGCTCACGAACAGCCGGCCCGTGACGTCGATACCCGCCGCCGAAATCTCGTCGATCTCGGCAAACAACGCCTGCGGATCCACGACGAGTCCGTTGCCGATGACGCACGACACGCCGGAATGCAGGATGCCCGACGGCAGCAGACGCAGGATGAACTTGCGCCCGTTGACGTACACGGTGTGCCCGGCGTTGTGCCCACCCTGGTACCGCGTGACGTAGGAGAAGTTCGGCGTGAGCAGGTCGACGATCTTGCCCTTGCCCTCGTCGCCCCACTGGGCGCCCAACACGGCGATGTTCATGACGGGAGACACTTCGTGCGAAGGAAGCAGGCGCGCGACATTGCGCGACAACGGAACACGCCATCCTAACAAACCGCACCTGCCGGCGCCACCATCTGACGTCCGCATGTCACGGTTGACAGTGCGGGTCCTCGTCCGTAGGCTCTATCCCTTCCGTCATGCTCCTCATCGACCGCGTGTTGTCCGTGCTGGCGCTGCCAACGCCTGCGATGCCCCTGCTGATCGGGGGGTGCGGTGCGGGTCGCACGCACGCACTGCACGCGGTGGTCGCGCGCCTCGCGGCCGACACCACGCCCGTCTACCTCGACGTCGAACGCATCGCCACCACGCCCGAGCAGTGCTACAGGTCACTCCTGCGGACCGTCCGCGTGGCCGACGAGGGTGATGTGCTGCCGGCGCCCGCCTCGCTGACGTCCCCGCGCGCGGCGTTCGACGCCATCCTCGCCCTGCTCACCACCGCACGCGCCGCGTCCGGACGACGCTTCACGTTCCTGCTCGATGAAGTGCTCGACCTCCGCACGTTCGAGAGCTTCCCCGGTCTCCGGTCACTGATGGCGGAAACGGGCACCGCCGTGTCGACGTCTCCGAACCGCTTCGTGCTCGCGACGCGTTTCGCGCAGCGCGGCGCGCGTCTCGCGAAGAGCTGGCCCGGCATCACGAGCCTGTCATTGGACGATGCGGGCAACGAGGCGGATGGTCGCGCGGCGTCGGCGTTCGGCGGACTCGATCCGCTCGAAGAGCAGCAAGTGCTGGCGCTCACGGGCGGACGTCTTGGCTACGCGGTGATGGTGAGCGACGCGCTGAAGCAGGCACGGCGCCACGGCCTTGCCGATCCCGTCGGCGCGCTCACCGAGCAGATGCTCCCGGGCAGCGCCCTCGAGCGGCGACTGCGACTGTCGTACGAAGTGCGTCTCCAGCGTGCTCGCGGCTACGGCGCGCTGCGCGCGATCCTCGACATCCTGGCCGAACAGGAGCCGCTGACGCTGACGCTGATCGCGCAACGCCTGCACCGGACACCCGGTTCGACGAAGGACTATCTCTCGTGGCTGCTCGACGTCGATCTGCTGCGTGTGGAGCGCAAGCGCTACACATACGCCGACCCGCTGTTGCGTCTGTGGGTGCGCCTGAACAACGGCGCTGACGTGCCGGGCGACGGCACCGTGGCGCGCGAGACGCAACGCCATGCCATCGATCGCCTGTCGAAGATGCCGGCGGCTGCCGTCGCCGTCTCCCGGCCCGCGTCACCCTCCGGCGGCATCATCGAGATCGATTGACCCGTCTCGCAGGGCCGTGAGCGCCGCGCGCGCCGCCTGCTGCTCCGCTTCCTTCCTGCTGCGTCCCGACGCCTCTCCCAGCACGCGCCCGCACACCTGCACGTCGACTGCGAACGTCTTGTCGTGATCGGGCCCCGACTGCGCAACGATGCGATACGTGGGTGGCGGGAAACGGCGCGACTGGAGGTACTCCTGAAGCGACGACTTGAAGTCGCCGGCACCAGCCTCTGCGAGACCTGCCGTACGCACCTCGTCGAGCAGCGGCGCGAGCAGTCGCAGGATGCACGTCCGCGCGGCGGCAAGCCCTCCATCGAGGTACACGGCCGCGATCACGGCTTCACACGCGTCGGCCAGCATCACGGGCTTCTGACGCCCGCCCGTCTTGTCTTCGCCACGCCCGAGTCGCAGGTGTTCTCCGAGTTCGATGCGATCGGCCACGCGCGCCAGCGCCGAGTACGACACCAGCGAGGCCTTGACCTTGCTCTTCTGCCCTTCATCCGACTCCGGGAACTCGCGGAACACGAGATCCGCGATCACGAACCCGAGCACGGCATCGCCGAGAAACTCCAGCGATTCATTGGTCGCGGATACGCCGAGGCCGTCTTCATGCGCGCGCGATCGATGCGTGAGCGCGAGCTCGAGGTGCGCGCGATCCCTGAAGCGGTAGCCGAGGTGCGCTTCGAGCGACGCCAGGGCACCAGCCGATGCGTCGCCAGACTCGACATCCGTCGCGGCGCGCGACTCGACGCGATCCAGCAGTTGCCGGGCCTCGTCCGCTTCCTCGGCGGGAACCGTAATGCGGAGCTGACCGAAGAACGCGACCGGGACCGGCAGCACCGATCGCAGCGTCGATCGCTCGATCGCCGGAAACAACCCTTCGGCCGCGAGCAATCCGTACACCACCGCCGCTTCGGGCTCTGACGATGTGGTCCGTACGACCACGCGGCCTGTCATGCGTCCGCCTGCTTCCCCACCTTCAACACGATCATCGTCATGTCGTCGTGCTGCTCGGCGCCATCGGCGAATTCACGCACGCTCTCGAAGATCTCGTCGCACAGCGCATCGGGTTCGAGTGCCGCATGCTCCTCGACACAGAGGCACAGGCGATCCTCGCCGTACAGATCGCGCACGCCGTTCATCGCTTCGCTGATGCCGTCGGTGAAGAGCACCACCACGTCGCCGGGCGAAAGAGCGATGGTCTGCTCCTTCAGCATCTCCTCGAAGCGCGCGCGCACCGATTCCATCCTGACGCCGAGCATCAATCCCTCCGGCGCGAGGAGCCGCGTGCGCGGGAAGGCATCCCCCGCGCGCAGGTGGATGAGCGGCGTGTGTCCCGCCCGCGCGTGAACGAGCGTGCACGCACGCAGGTCCAGCACCGCGTACGTCATCGTCACGAAGCTGGTGCGTCCGAGATTGACCGAGAGCACGCGATTGACTTCCGCGAGCAGCGCGCGCGGCGATTGGTGCGTCTTCGACAGCGCGAGCATGAGGCCCTTGAGCTCGGCCATGTAGAGCGCAGCGGAGGCGCCCTTGCCCGAGACGTCGGCCACGAGCAGGCCGATGCGGTCCTCGTCGAGCGGGAAGAAGTCGCAATAGTCGCCGCCGATCTCGCGTGCCGGCCGGCAGGCCGCCGCCAGCGTGACGTCGCCGCGACGCAGGGTCTCGGACGGCAGCAGCGACGTCTGGATGTCGCGCGCGATCTGGAGTTCCTGCTGCAGGCGCTCCTTCACGACCTTCTGTTCGAGCAGTTCCTCGATGTTCTCGACCATCGAGTTGAACGACGTGGCGAGCGCGCCGAACTGATCGCGTGTGCGTACGCGGATGCGGTGCGACAGGTCCTCGGCCTGCACGCGGCGCGTCCCCTCGAACAGCTCGTGGATCGACCCGGTGATCGAGCGCGCCAGGCTCACGCCCATGACGAACGCCACCGACTGGATGACGAGGAACAGGCCGCCGATGATGAGGAGCATGATCAGCAGCATCTGTCCGAACGACATGCCGCCTCCGATCGCCTGCGCCTCCGTGATGCGCCGATAGAGGTGCGTCAGGTTCGGCTGGATCTGGAGACCGAGCTTGCAGGTCGTCCCGGTGTCCCAGTTGGTCACGTCGAGGACGTTGATCCACGAGAGCGCGTAGGGCGACGCCTCGATGCGCAACTCGCTGCCTTCGGGTAGCGCGCACGGATCCGTGTTCGACGGGGCCATGCCCAAGCCACCCAGTCTGATGCCCGTTTCCTCACGAATCACACCAGCCGTCGCGTCGTCCAGCGGCAGGTCCACGATGATGGCGCGCCGTGCTGATTCGGCAGCGCCAATCCACGACACGCTGCGAACGATCAGTCGCGCGCCCGCCGACGCGGTGCTCCCCTCCCCCACCGGCACGACGAGCGCCGACGGTCCCTGGCGCAGCAACCATTCAGGGACGGACGTCGGCGGCGTGCCGTGGTCCCACGCGCCGACGGTGAGCGGGGCAGTCCGTGTGTCGCCGTTCAACGGCAGGAGCGCCACGGAGATGCCGGGGTACGTGCGTCCGCCCGCCGCGACCTTGCGCGTCAGCAGGTCGCGTACCTCTGCCGACGTGCGCGTCTGCTGGAGTTCGACGGCGGCCATGTCGGCGTACACGCGTCCCTGTGCCTGGAGGTCGGCGAGTTTCTCCGTGACCAGATAGGAACTGAAGCTGAGCAGCGTCAGCGCGCCGACGATCAGGAAGAACAGGAAAATCAGTGCGGCGGGGACGACGCCGATGAAGAAGTACGACAGGATCAGCTTGCGCCGGACGCGCCACAGCAGCCGCAGGCGCAGCACGCGACTGAGTCGCCACACCACGACGACGCCCCCGACGATGATGCCGAGGGTGGCGAGGCGCCGGATGGCGTCGAGCGGCGCCCAGTCGGTGAGCGCGAACGTGGCCAGCCACACACACACGCGCACGCCGAGGCCGATGAGGATCAGACGGCCGGCCCAGTAGTCGAGAAACAGCGCGCGCGGCGACGGCAGGCGAGGCAGTTCGTGCGCAGGGGGCGCTTCGAGGCGCACCGAGCCGGTGGAGTCAGGCGGCATGCGGTCTCGGCCCCGGTTCATCGCACGAAAGCGTGCGCGTCAGGCCAGCAGGGCCGAATGATACCATCGCGTTTTCGGCGCCCCCCGAGAGGTCGTTCGTGAACATCGATCCCACCGCACGCTTCGCCACCCGCTGCATCCACGCCGGCCAGGAGCCCGACCCGGCCACCGGCGCCATCATCACGCCGATCTACCAGACCTCCACGTACGTGCAGGAGGGACTCGGCAGGCACAGGGGGCACGAGTACGCCAGGACGAGCAACCCGACCCGCGCGGCCGTCGAAGCCAACGTGGCGGCACTCGAAGGCGGCACGCACGGGTTCGGCTGGGCGTCCGGCATGGCGGCGATCAACTCCGTCCTGTCGCTGCTCGAACCTGGCGATCACGTGGTGGTCACCGACAATACGTACGGAGGCACGTACCGATTGTTCGAACGCGTGCTGCGACCGAGGGGATTGACGTTCACCTACGTCGACACTTCGAACGTCGACGCGACCAGGGCGGCGTTCACGGACCGCACGAAGATGCTGTTCCTCGAGACGCCGACCAACCCCGTGCTGCGCCTGGCAGACATCGCGGCGTTGTCGTCGGCGGCGCACGCGCATGGCGACGTCGCGGTGGTCGTGGACAACACGTTTGCGAGTCCTGCCGTGCAGCGTCCGCTCGAGCTCGGGGCCGACATCGTGCTGCACAGCACCACGAAATATCTGAACGGGCACTCGGACAGCGTGGGCGGCATGATCGTGGTGAAGCACGCACCGCACGTCGAGTGGTTCCGCTTCTACCAGAACGCGGCGGGTGCGATCCTGAGCCCCTTCGACGCGTGGCTGATCCTGCGCGGCACCAAGACGCTCGCCGCGCGCATGGCCGTGCACAACAGTAACGGGCAGGCGATTGCCGAGTACCTCACCACGAGCCGGAAGGTCGAACTCGTGAACTACCCCGGCTTGCCGGCGCATCCGCAGCACGCGCTCGCGACGCAGCAGATGCAGGGTTTCACGGGCATGGTCTCGTTCGACGTCGGCACGCTCGATCGCGCGCGTCAGGTGCTCGAGCGCGTGCGCCTGTTCGCGCTGGCCGAGAGCCTGGGCGGCGTGGAGAGCCTCATCTCGCATCCGGCCTCGATGACACACGCGTCTGTGCCGGCCGAACGCCGCGCGACGCTCGGCGTGACCGACAGCCTGATTCGCCTCTCCGTGGGCATCGAGGACATCGACGACCTGAAGGCGGATCTCGAGCAGGCGCTCGCGTCGCTGTGATGGTTCAGGGCGCGGCAGGTGCCGTGCTGGCACGGACCCACGCCAGGTAGTCGGCGCTGCCCGCCTCCACCGGCACGACGAGCCACTCGGGTGTGTCGTAGGGATGCGCGGTCCTCACCGCCTCCCACAGCCCCTCCAGCCTGTCCGCCGTCGTCTTGATGAGCCACTGGGATTCGTCGCCGTCTTCGATCGCGTCCTTCCATCGATAGACCACGCGGTGCAGCGGCAGTCGTGTGACGCAGGCCGCAAGACGACGTTCCACCAGTGCACGCGCCACCTCGTCGCCGCCAGCGTCGGCCGGCCACGTCGTGAGCACGATCACGGCGCGATCGTGGCCCGTTTCGGCGTTGTGTGGCGGGATCGATTCCTGTATCGTCCTCATGGTTTCCAATGTCTGCACCAGAACCCCTGCGCCAGTCCAGTCCGAAAGCGCGACGTGCCGCGGCGCAGGATGACACGTCGGCGATGCGTCGCCGCACGGTGCGCGCTGTGCTCGTGGTCGTGCTCGGACTGGTGCTGTGCGACGGCGTGTTCGGCGAGCGCGGGCTCCTCGCGAACATGGAACTCGAGCGCCGCAACGCGCAGCAGCGTCAGGCCAACGAGGAACTGGCGCAGCAGAACGACGCGCTCACTCAGGAGGCCCGCCGGCTACGTGAGGATCCGTCGGCTGTCGAGGAGCTCGCCCGCGGCGAGCTCGGCCTGCTGCGCGATGGTGAGTTGCTCATCATCCTGCACGACACCCCCGCCTCGACCGCAACGTCGCCGGCCAGAACCGCCCAGGCGCCGTCGCCGCGTTGATCGCGGACGGCGCGTGTGGTACGCTTTCCAAGTTGTCCGGGAGCGCACCGCTCACTGGAACTGACGCGGGGTGGAGCAGCCTGGTAGCTCGTTGGGCTCATAACCCAAAGGTCGCGGGTTCAAATCCCGCCCCCGCAACCACTTGTATCGGCACGTGAAGGTCGCCCGTTTCTGGCGACCTTTTCGTTTTTGTGGCGGCAGTCAGCATCGCGGCCAGACTCCCCTTCAGCTCAATTCCCAGCTGGCCGTTCCCGGGAGTGAGCACAATCGATTCGATCAAGCCACGCAGCATCTCCGAGGCCTCCAGACGTGTGTCCTCGCGCCTGAGCGCGGCGGCAAGCTCCTCCACCTTGGAGCGGTAGACGTCCGCCATGCTCGGATGCAGGAGCGGCGGAGGTTCGTCCGCAGCTTCGAGCGTCGCCTGAAGAGTGGCCTTTCGCTCCTGTAGACCATTCCACTCAGCTTTGAGGTCTGGCCCAGCGAAGCCGTCCTTGATGGCCTGGATGACCTTCTGGATGTCGCGCTGAACGCGCTCCAGCTCGCGCTTGGCCCCGCTCAGGCTCGCCCGCTGCTCCATCCGCAACCGGTTCATCTCCTTCGCGAACTCGCGGCAGAACTCCTCGAAGAAGTCCTTGCGCAGCAGCTTCTCCTGCAGCGCCGTGAGCACGCGTTCTTCAACTTCCTCGCGCGAGATGGTCAGCTTGTTCGTGCAGGTGCCGCGCTCGCGCGTCCCAAAACAGCCGAGCCTGTCGCGGTAGTAGACGACGAACCCGGCGCCGCACTCGCCACACTTCGTCATGCCGGTGAACAGGTACTTCGGGCGCACGACCTGGTTGAAGCGCTTGCTGGGCTCGGCTGTCGTCCACTTCCGCTGGATGCCGGCGTAGCGCGCCTGCACCGCCTGCCACAGCTCGTCGTCCACGATGCGCAGTGCCGGCACCTGGCTGATCACCCACTCCGACTCCGGGTTCGGTCGCGAGACGCGTTTACCCGTGTCCGGGTCCTTCAGGTACCGCAGCCTGTTCCAGACCATGCGACCGATGTACAGCTCGTTGTGCAGGATGCCGGTGCCACGCTTCGGGTTGCCGTGGATGGTGCTCGAGCTCCACAAGGCGGCTCGTGGCCCGCGCAGGCCTTCCCTGTTCAGGTCCTTGGCGATCTGCTTGGGCGACACGCCCGCGGCGTAGTCCCTGAAGATGCGCCGGATGACCTCGGCTTCCAGCGGCACGATCTCGCGCTCCCCCGTCGAGACCACGCCGTCCTTGAACGTGCGGACAATGCGATAGCCGAAGCTCACGCCGCCGCCGGCCTTGCCGAGTTCAACGCGCCCGCGCAGCCCACGCCGCGTCTTGTCCGCCAACTCCTTCAGGAACATCGCGTTCATCGTCCCCTTCAGGCCGATGTGGA
>JADLFL010000037.1 GCA_020845575.1 Acidobacteriota bacterium
ACACTTGTCAAAGTCCAAAGGCCAAAGGGAGAAGGACAATGACAGTCCCAAAGGTCAAAGCGCGAAGGTCCTTGGCCTTCTTCTCCCTTCTCCCTGCTCCTTCCGCCTTTGGGACTGTCCTTGTCCTTTTTCCCTTTACCCTTTGGACTTTGACGGTCTTGTGGGCACCATCACGCTCGCCATGAGGAGTCCCCCGGCGATCGCGACGGCCGTGAGGATCATCGTGAAGCCGGCGGTCACGCCGACGATGACGTTCTGGTCGAGCAGACTGGTAAGCGATCGGTAGCCGATGCTGCCGGGGAGCAGGAGCAGGAGCCCCGGCACGAGCGCCACCGATGCGGGGCCGTAGCCGCGTCTGTCGTACAGGTTCGCGAGCACGCCGACGACGAAGGCGCCGACCGAGGCGGCGATGGCCGGGGCGAACGAGAGCGCGGCGAGGCGCACCGTCGTGTAGCCGATCGCGCTCGACAGCCACAGCCACGGGAAGTCGCGCAGCCGCGCGCGCAGAAGGACGCCGAACGCCAGCGGTGCGACGCCGAGCGCGAGCGTGAGGCTCCATTCGGGCAGCCGTCGCGGCGCCAGCGAGCGCACCTCGCCGACGACCAGCTTGGCCACCTCGCCGCCGACGGCCACGCCGAACGCGATCGCGATGAAGACGAGGAACGCCCCGCTGAGTCGCGCGGTACCGGCGGCCAGGTGGCGGCGCGCCAGTTCCGTCATGGCCACCGTGACCGTGAGGCCGGGCAGCAATGCGACCACGCCGCCGAGCGTGGCCGTCGGGATCGACAGCCTGATGCCGCTCGTCGATGCCACGCAGTGGACGAGCAGCGACACGGCGAACGCCGCCACGAGCTCGAAGACGTGCGTGCCGTGCGGCAGCCTCCTTGACGCGAGCGAAATCGCACCGGTCAGCAGGCCCGCCACACCCGCGACAATGACTTCGTTGAGCCCCCCGGCCAGCACGCGACAGATCGCCGCCGATGACACGCCGTACGCCAGGATGCGCACGATCGGCTTCGAGATCGCGGGCATCGCCATGATCGCGTCGATGCGCGCCGATCCCTCGAGCACGCTGACCTGGCCGGCCTCGACCTCGCGCGCCACGGCATCGAGACGCGCGAGCTTGCCGAGGTCCACGTCGCCCGGATACACGCGAATGAGGTGCGTGCGCTGCCGTTCCTGCGCGCCGAACGCGGCGAAGATCGACGTCGGCGTGGTGAAGAAGGCGGCCTCGAGACCGAGCCGCTCGCACATCGCGAGGAGCGCGTGCTCGAGCGCGTCGGCAGACAGTCCGTACACGTGCAGCGCCCGACCCAGACGCAGCACGAACCCTACCGCTGCATCGTCTGTCACCGCCGGTGAAGTCGCCGTGTCGGTCATGGCTGCCGGGTGAACGCGCGGGCCGTCTCGATCGCGTCGCCCTCGACGATGTCGTCGATCGCGGAGGCATCGCCGACGATCGACCCGATGATCGTGTAGGCGAAGTCGAGGCGCGCGTTGTCGACGAGGTTGATGAAGATCTGGCCGTCGCCCGTGTCGGTACCGCGCGTGGAGATGCCGATGGTGCCGCGGACGTGGCTCAGGGTCGAGAACTCGTCGCGCGAGAATGCGTCAGCGCCTGCGTACTCGTTGGCCGACGGACTCCCGCCCTGCACGACGAAGCCGGGCTCCACGCGGTGGAACGTGAGGCCGTCCCACTGGCCTTCGCGCACCTGCGCGACAAAGCGCGCCACGGCTGCAGGAGCGTGAGTGCCATACAGGCGCAGCGTGAACGCGCGCCCGCCACGGAGACGCAGCGTGACTGTCGTCCTGTCGAGCGCATCGACGTCAGCGGCCGTCGGCACCGACACGCGCATCTCATGTGGCGGTCGCTGTGGTGGTCGTGCGCCGAGAAGCGTCGCCACGCGATCGACGACGAACGGATCGGCGTCCGCGAGATAGGGACGAAGCGTCGCGTCACGATCGGGATCGATCGCGGCAATCGCATCCACGAGCGCGACGCGCGGGTCGCGCGACGTCTCGCGATCCTGCGCGGTGATGCGTGCCAACGCTGCCCGCACCGCGGTCACCACCTTCGTCCCGCCCGTCGCGGACAGCATCGTCGCCGCTTCCAACACCAGCTGCCCGTCGTCGCTCGACAGCGCGGCGATTGCGGCCTCCGTCGCGCCAGGCAATCCGGCCTCGCGCCATGCGACGAGCGCCGCATGCCGCACATTGACGTGCGCGTCATCGGCCAGGCGCGTGATGACGTCGGCCTGCTTCGCGATCCCCGCAGCACGTGCCGCGTACATGCGCACCTGCCACGTCGCGTCGTCTGCCGCGCGCGCGATGAACTGCCGCGCGCGTGCGGCATCCGTCTTCGCGAGCGCGACGAGCGCATGCGCCCGCTCATGCCATTCGTCGCCGTGCCGAGTGTCCGGTTGCCGTTTGCCGGTTGCCGGTTGTCGACTGTCTTCGAATACACCGACTCCATTCAGACGTGTCGTACACGCGTCTGTGCACGCGTGCGCATCGCCGAGCGCGTCGATGGCGGCGAGTCGGATGTTGACGTGCGAGTCACCAAGCGCGGCTGTCGCGATCTCCGGCAGAGCGGCGCCGAAGCGCGACACGACGGCATGCCGCACGATGACGGCCGGATCATCGAGCAGCCGACCAACGGGCTGACTTGTCCGCCGAAGCCGGTTCGATCCATCTGGCGCCCCTGCCGCGCGCCGACTGTCCGGTTGCCGGTTGCCCGTTGCCGGTTGCCGGCGAGAGACCGCCATCACTCCCAGCCTTCTGACCTGCGCGTCTGGATCCGCCAGGGCGAGGTCGCCCTGCGCCGTCGACACGGCGTCGAGCGCGACGAGTCCGGAGACGGCAAGGCGCCTGATGCGCGCGCGCAGCAGATCCTCCCCGGCCCCACGCACGTCTGCCGGCGTGTACATCGACGCGAGCAGCGCCACGAGATCGGGCGCGTCGGCCTTGACGCGCGCGCTGCGCCGTGCGAGGGCCTCCGCACCCCGGGCGATGCCGAGGCCGACGAGAGCGGGCGGCCGGCCGTCCACGGCGAGTCGCGCGGCGAGGGACTGGAGCGCGCGCGCGGCCGAGGGGATGTCGGCGGCGTCGAACGGAAGACGGCCGTACTCCTCGGCGAGCGCCGCGCAGACGAGGATGTCGGTCTCGCGCGTCAATGCGTCGGCGAGCGCGCGCGATGCCGGCGCGAGTGCTGCGGGTTCGCCGGACCCGATGCTGGCGACGGCGAACGCGGCCTCGCGACGCACGTCCAGTGAGAGCGCGGTGAGTGCCGCGATCGCGAGCGGGAGGAACTCGGCGCGTCGGGTGCGGCCGATCGCGCGCAACGCGCGCACGCGGATGTCTGGAGCGTCGCTCGCGAGCGCCGCGTCGATCGTGGCGCGCTGTTCCGGCGTCGTGATGCGCGCGTTGTCGGCGCGCAGGATGGCCGTGTGCGGATCGGTGGATGTCGTCTGGGCCTGACTGCTCCCGAGCCCGGCCGCCATCGCCAGTGCCACGAGCAGTGCGCTACGGCGTGGCGGCGAAGGCATGACGGTCCTCGTCGGCCATGCGGTAACGGGCCGAGTATTCGAGCATCTGCGTCGCGAGGTCGAGCGGGTAGCTGACCGTGACGTCGACGATGGCGCCCGCGTCGTCGAGGACGGGGGTGAGGCGCGGCATGACCAAGCCGGTGTACGACGGCAGGTCGAGCCGATCCACGCGCGCGACGACTTCATCGCGCAGCGCCGGATCGAAGTGGATGCCGTACGCCTCGAAGAGCGCGACGGCCTCGTCGTACCGTCCTTCGGACTTGATGCGCTGCACGAGCGCGAGCATCCGTCCGACGCCTTCGTGGAACGCCTCGACGTCGACCACCACGTAGTACGTGCGCTCGTTGCGCGTGCGCCGTTCGATGGCGGAGGTGTGCGCCATCAGCCAGTGCACGATCGCCTGGCGATTGCGCATGTGGTCCTCTTCGAGGTGCGAGCCCTTGCGCACGCGGCGCAACTGCACGAGCGCGTTGCGTGCGTACGCCTCGAACTCGGCGCGCACCACGTCGGCATGGTGCTCGGCCTCGACGAGCCCCAGCTCCACCATCACGGGATCGGCCACGAAGTACAGCGCCACGAGATCGGACCGCGTTTCTTCGAGCGTCGAATACTGCTCGCGCAGCACGCTGTGCGGCGATCCGACGCCGGGCGCCATCCTGCCCGAGCCATGTCCGATCACTTCGTGCAGGCTCGTCGTCAGTTCACCGGCAAGCGCCTGCCAGCGACGCGATCGATCGCGCTCCTCCTCCGACCAGCAGAACTCCTCGCGCAGGCTTTCCGGCTGCGACTGCTCGTACGCGTGGGCGACGTTGGCCAGCGACACGGATTTGCTGCCGTACACCTCGCGGATCGCCTCGTCGTTCGGCAGGTTGATTCCGATGGCCGTCATCGGCCCCGCGTCGCCGCACTCCACGATCACGTCGATCGCGCGTGCCGACACGCCGACGACATCGGTGCGCCTGTACGCGACGTCGTACGGCATGTGCTCTTCGAACCATGCCGCGTGCGACGCGATGCGCCTGATGTCGGTCGTCTTCGCGCGGTTCTCGTGAAAGACGATGCCTTCCCAGGCGCCCTTGTGGCCGCGGGCGTCGAGATAGACCTCGATGAAACCGTTGATCGTGTCGATGGCCGAATCGGCGTCGGCCACCCACGCGATGTCGTATGCGCGCCGGTCTTCTTCCTCACCAGTCTCGTAGAAGCGGATGAGGGCGTCGAGCGCGGCGGCCGTTGCGCGCGGCGCCACGTCGCGCGCCGCGCGGAGGTGATGCACCACGCGCGCGAGGGTCGCACCATAGCGCCCGCCCACGCGGTAGACCTCTTCGCGAAGCTGGCCGTTGTCGTCCTTGACCAGGCGCGAATTCAGGACGTAGCGCTCGTCGAAGCCGTCGAGATCCGCCGATGCGACGTTGGCGTAGAGGTTGTTCGCGCTGGCGTCGAGGATGTCCTCGCCGGGGGCCGGGGTCTTGCTCGTGACCATCGGCCGATACGTCTCGTCCAGGAAATCGCGTTCGTCGAGCGGTCTGGCCCGGAGGGCCGACCCTGCCACCTCGAGGGCGTGGCGCCATTGGTCGGGCGTGATCTCCAGGACGAACTTGCGCGACGTGATGTGTTCGTACGGACCCGAGTTGATCCAGAACAGCTTCGTGTAGCGCGCGATGGCGTCGGCGACGTGGGCGGGAAGCGCATCGCGCTGCCGGTACAACGCCTCGATCGTGTCGCGCATCGCGAGCGCGTGCTCGTAGCGCTGGTCGTAGTAGATGTCACGTCCGGCGAGCGCGGCCTCGTACAGGTGCCACGCGAGCCGCTTGTCCTCGATCGCGAGATCGGCGAACGCGTCGACGTACAACTGCACGACGGCGGCCGGGCCAACGCGCTCGAGCAGGTACGTCCTGTTGCTCATGACCGTCCCTTCGCGCCGAGCGACACACGCTCGCGGTGCTGCGGGATGTGCACGGACCACCCGAGCTGTCCGCGGATCTCCGTGGCGAGCACTTCCATCGCGTCGAGCTCCCCGTGGACGAGGAACGTCTGCGCGGGCGGACGCGTGAAGCCGCGCAGCCATCGCAGGATCTCCTGCTGATCGGCGTGCGCAGACATCTGGTCGTTCTTCACGATTCGCGCGGCGACGGGCACTTGCTCGCCGTGGATGCGGACAGTCGTGGCGCCGTCGACCAGCGTCCTGCCGCGCGTGCCGGCGGCCTGGTAGCCGACGAACATGACGCTGTTGCGCGCGTCGGGGAGGATCTGCTTCAGGTGATGGAGCACGCGCCCGCCGGTCGCCATCCCGCTCGCCGAGATGATGATGCTCGGCGCGTCGGACCGCGTGAGCGCCTTGGACTCCTCGGCGTCGCGGATCACGTGCAGGCGGCGCACGTCGAACATCGGCCTGTGCGGGGCGTCGACCATGTCGGGATCGAGCTCCTGCGGCCGGTTCTCGTAGAACTCGAGCGCCTGTGCGGCCATCGGGCTGTCGACGTAGACGGGCACCGAGGGGATGCGACGGGCCTTCTCGAGCCGTTCGAGCCAGTACAGCACTTCCTCGACGCGGCCGATTGCGAACGAGGGGATGACGACGCGACCGCCGCGTTCGACTGTGTCGTTCACCACGCGCGCCAGTTCGGCGCCACCATCGTCGGCACCGTGCGTCCTGTTGCCGTAGGTGGATTCGAGCAGCAGGACGTCGGCCTCGGCAACGGGCGCCGGATCGGGCAGCACGGGGCGGTCGTAGCGTCCGAGATCGCCGCCGAACAGGATCGTCTTCGGGGCGTCGGCGAGCGTGACGCGCGCGAAGGCGGATCCGAGGAGGTGACCCGCACCGATGAACTCCAGCGTGACGCCCGGCGCAACGGGGACCGGTACGCCGTACGACACGGGCTGGAGGTGCATGAGGGCCTTGCGGGCCTCGTCTTCGGTGAAGAGCGGCAGCGCGGGATGGTGCTTCGAGTAGCCGTGCTTGTTGGCCTGGCGCGCGTCCTCTTCCTGGATGCGCCCGGCGTCGGGCAGGACGAGCGAACACAGCTCGCTCGTACCCGGCGTACAGAAGATGCGGCCGGTGTAACCGCTGGCGACCAGCTTCGGCAGCCAGCCGCAGTGATCGAGGTGTGCGTGGGTGAGGATGACCGCGTCGATGTCGGTGGCGGTCACGCCGAGCTCGTGCCAGTTGCGTTCGCGGAGGGCCTTCAGGCCCTGGAACATGCCGCAGTCGACGAGCACGCGACGGCCATCTGTCGTGCGCAGGAGGTGTCTGGAGCCGGTGACGGTGCGGGCGGCCCCGAGGAAGGTGATGTCGCTCATGTAAGGCAGTTCGAGGGCGAAAGTGCCCGTATTCTATACTTCGCGAGGAGGAGTGAGCAGTGATGCACGTTCGTATTGCGGGAGCGGTGGTCGGCCTGCTGGCCATGGCCGGCAGCGCGTCGGCAGACGTCAAGATGGTCACCCAGATGTCCGGCAGGATGATGGGCCGGAGCGTGTCCGGCGAAACCATCACGTACGTCAAGGGGAACAGGATGCGAACCGACCAGGTGATGGGCGGCGCGCAGCTCTCCACGATCATGAACGTGGATTCCGGTGAGTTGATCAGCATCAACCACAAGAACAAGGAAGCCGAGATCTGGAACGTCGTCCAGCTCTCGAAGACCATGAATGCCGCCGGCATCACGGCCGACGGCGTCGACGTCTCCATCACGCCGAACTCGCAGTCCAAGGAGATTGCGGGCTACAAGGCCACCGGCTACGACATGCGCGTGGCGGTGACCTCGGCGATGGGCGGCGTGCAGGGCATGACGATGACGGTGACGATCACAGGGCCGTCGTTCCTGTCCAGCGCCGCACCCGGTGCGCAGGACTACGCGGCGTTCTACGCGGCAGCAGCCGAGAGGGGCTTCTTCTTCGGCGATCCGCGCGCGGCCAAGGCGCAGCCCGGCAACGCGAAGGGCATGATGGAGCTCTATCGCGCGATGGCCGAGAAGGGCGTCCCGCTGGAGTCGCAGCAGACGGTCAAGCTGTCGGGCGACGGCCCGATGGCGGGCATCCTCGCCAAGACGGGTGGCAGCGAGATCACGAGCACCGTGAGCAGCATCTCCGATGCCCCGCTGGCCGACGACCTGTTCGCGGTGCCGGCGGGCTACAAGGTCAAGCGACAGCAGTAGGCGCGCCCTCCGACGTGACATCTTTCGCCGAGGCCCTGCGCGGGCCCTCGTCCGTCTACGCCGTCGAGCTCAGGCCGCCCCGCGCGGAGTTGAGCGCGGCGGCCGGGATGGACGCGTGGATCGACACCTACCACGCCGTCCGTCGCCTCGTGCGGCACGGCCATCACGTGTGCCTCACCGACAGCGCCGTCGGCGCGCAGGAAGAGGACAACCTGCGCCACCTCGTCCTCAATCTCGGAGACGATGTGCCGCGCGGGCACGTGGTGCCGTTCCTCACGTCGAAGCACACGCTGCAGTACTGCCTGACGTACGCCGATCGCGCGCACCTGCACGGGTTCCCGTCGCTGGTCGTCCTTGGCGGCGACAAGACGGTGGGGATCCCGCGCAGCGTCGAGCACGCATGGCAACTGCGCGCGGCGATTCGTCAGCGCCAGCCGTCGTTGCTGCTCGGCGGCTGGGCGAATCCGCATCGCCATCCCGAGCGCCAGGTGGACTTCCTCTCGGCGCCGGAGTTCACGGGTGAGTACTACCTGACGCAGGTGGCCACGCACCATCAGGTGGCCGACGTCGAGCGATTCCTGAACGAGGCCGCGCGCCGCGGCGTGACGATCCCCGGCGTGTTCGGCGTCTTCTACTACCGCAGCGCCCGCCGCCGCACGCTCGACATGCTCGCCGGGTTCATGCCCGTCCCTGTCGACGCCCTCGTCGAGGAGTTCGCCGGCGGCGCCACCCCCGAAGCCGTCTGCGCCCGCACCATCCGCACCCTCCTCGCCGCCGGCGTGCAGCACTTCTACATCAGCAACCTTCCACTTACGGATACAGACACGGTACTGCACCGCATACTGGACCTCAGTCAAAGTCCAAAGGGCAAAGGGTAACGGACAAGGACAGTCACAAAGGGCAAAGGGCAAAGGATCAAAGGGCAAGACGCAAGAGCCAAAGTGGTCGCTACCCCTTCGCGCGGAGGCCTTTGCCGTCCTCCTTCCTCCTTGCCGCTTCCGCCTTTTTCGCTGCCCTTGTCCGTTACCCTTTGGACTTTTGACTTGTCACCAATCGACCACCGACCCGTCTTCTTCGTCGTAGGTCTCCGGGTTGCGCCAGTCGTGGCCGATCTTGTCCTTCATCTGCTCCTTGTCCAGCTCGATGCCGAGTCCAGGCCCTCTGGGCAGGTCGACGTAACCGTTCTTCACGACGAACGGCGTCTTCAGGTAGCCCTCGCCGAGGCTCACCTGCTCCTGGCACGTGAAGTTGGGAATCGCTGCGGCGAGCTGGACGCCGGCCGCGAGCGAGATCGGGCCGAGCGGGTTGTGTGGTGCGATCGATGCGTAGTGGGCCTCGGCCATCCCGGCGATCAGCCGGCACTCGGTGATGCCGCCCGCGTGACAGAGATCGGGCTGCAGGATGACGGCGGCCTGCTTCTCAAGGATCTCGCGGAAGCCCCACTTGGTGAAGATGCGCTCGCCGGTGGCGATCGGCAGGTGCGTTCCGCGGGCGATGTCGACCATCGCGTCGAGGTACTGGCAGTTGACCGGCTCCTCGACGAACATCGGGCTGTATGGCTCGATCGCCTTGATGAGGAGTTTTGCCGTGGCGGGGCTGATGGCGCCATGGAAGTCGATGCCGATGTCGCAGTCGTCGCCGACCACCGCGCGCAGCTCGGCGAAGTTGTCGGCCGACTTCTTCACGAAGTCCGGCGTCTCGACGTAGCGCGACCAGCCGCGTCCGGATGGGCCGCGTCGGCTCAGGTACGGACCCGTCTTGAACGCGGTGAAGCCCTGCGCCTTCTGTTGCTTCACGGCGTCGATGGTGCGGGCGTGCGCGTAGACGCGGACGCGATCGCGGGTCGGACCGCCGAGTAACTCGTACACGGGCACGCCGAGCGCCTTGCCCTTGATGTCCCAGAGCGCCATGTCGATGCCCGACAGCGCGCTCGTCAGGATCGGGCCGCCACGGTAGAAGGCATGCCGGTAGATCGCCTGCCAGTGATGCACGACGCGACGGGCGTCCTTGCCGATGAGATACGGCTCGATCTCCTTGACCGCCGCCGCACAGGTCAGCGCCCGCCCCTCGGTGAGCGGCTCGCCCAGTCCGACGATGCCCTCGTCTGTGTGAACCTCGAGGAACAGCCACCGCGGCTTGACCAGATACGTCTCGAGTCTCGTGATGCGGATGCTGCCCTCGAGCGGTTCCTCCACGGATTCTGTGGGCGGCGGTGTGGCGGGATACGGATCCGACGTCCGGGGTCGGGTCTGACCATCAGCCAGCGCCGGAGCGGCGACAGCCGCCGCCCCCATGGCCCCGAACACGTCACGCAGAAACGAGCGGCGATCAGACATGGTGACTCCTGTCAAAGTCCAAAGTCCAAAGGGTAACGGACAAGGGCAGCGAAAAAGGCGGAAGCGGCAAGAAGGAAGGTGAACGGCAAAGGCCTCCGCGCGCAAGGCTGACGGCCTCTTCGCTTTCGCGTCTTGCCCTTTGATCCTTTGCGCTTTGACCTTTGTGACTGTCCTTGTCCGTTACCCTTTGCCCTTTGGACTTTTCACAGGCAGTTCCCACAACTCAGCGCTGCCTGTGACCCGTGTTGCTCCGGAGGCGCTGAGCCATCTGCGGAGGGCGTCTGGCTGGGCCGTTGTTGGCCAGGCGTCGGGGTGGATGACCATGTGGGTCACGCCTCTTTCGCGCAGGGCGTCCATCGTCGCGTCGGCGTCGGACGGGTTGGCCGTGCCGGCGGCGAGACGGTCGGGGAACTCGCGCAGGCGCATGTCGAAGGCGAGGAAGCCGGGCGGCATGTCGCCGCTGTAGCCGTTCACGCGCGCGCGCCAGTGGCCGATCGAGAGGTATTGCCACCACACTTCGTACGGCAGCGATCCGAACGGCAGATCGATCAGGACGGCATCGGCAGGGAGCGCGGCGATCGCTCGTGCGAGTGGATGCTCGGCGGGTCGCGGCGGGAGCACCGCGGCGATCGGCCGGAGTGGCGCGGCGTCGATGCGCGTGTTGATCGGGATCGGGGCCGGCCAGCTCTCCGCCATGAACGCCACTGCCAGCACGCCCGTCGCGAGTGCGCCGTGCCGGCGGCGCATCAGGGCGTGGGCGGCGAGTCCGCCGATCACGGCGAGCGCGAGTGCGGTCACCATCGCGATGCGTGGCGGCACGCGCAGGCCGTCGGCGCCGGGGACGTACGCGTACACGAACGCGTAGAGCGACGGCCAGTGACGCGCCACGCGCCCGCCGATGTGCACGATCGGACCGAACGAGAGCCACACCGTCGCCGCGGCCAGCGCGATCATGAGGAACAGCGGCTGCTGCGGGTCGTCTCGTGCGACGCCGCGCGCCCGCGGCGAGGCCGCGAGGAGCACGCCCAGCGACAGCGCTAACCCGACGATGAGCCGCGTGCCATCCGTGATGCTGATCGTGATCGGCCCCACGTAGACGCGCTGCTGACCGGCAAAGAGCGCCAACGCGATCGCGACGACGTGCCCGGCGGCGAGCAGCGCGGCGACGACGGCCACGCTGCGCCGCACACGTCGGGCCCCGGGCTTCCGCGGACTGGAGGCCAGGGGCTTCAGCCCCTGGCTCACGACGACGCCAGGCGATGGCAGCGCCATGCGTCTGTCGCGGATCGCGAGAAGCGCGGCGATCGCCACAAGCAGCACCGGCACCGCGCCCGGAAACAGATCCCCCTCCGGCCGGACCATCGTCTGGAGACGCGTGCCCCAGAGCCGGAGCTGGCCGTTGGCGGTGAGCCAGGCGTACGTGTCGGCGCTGTACTCCACCACGGCGGCGAGCGGGCGCGAGGGTTGTCCGAGGCGACGCACCTGCACGTAGGGGTAGAGGAACGGGAGCGTGAGTCCGACGCCTACCGCGGCGGCGATCGCCGGGCCGAGCCATGCGCGCGCGTCGCGCAGGCGATGGCGCAGCCACGCCTGCGCCGCGACGTACGGCGGCAGCCAGAGCGCGGCGTACACGAGGAAGTACCCGTTGGAGAGGTTCTGCGCCGCCAGGGCGAGACCGGCGAGCACGGCGTGGCACCAGCGGCCCCGCTCCCACCACTCGTGCAATCCCCACAGCACGAACGGGAACCACTGCGACGAGAGGACCTGCAGGTGTGGCCCCTGGTTCACGCGATACAGCGCGAATCCGTAGAGCAGTCCCGCGACGATTGCCGCCCGGCCATTGCGCGTGAGGCTGCGCACGAGCAGATACGCGCCGAGTGCAGACAGGACGAACGTCGAGAGGAACAGCAGGTTATAGGTCAGCAGAATGTTACCTGTCAGCGCGTACACGGGCGCGCCCTGCACGGCCTGCGCCACGAGCAGTTCCGACTGGCCGAGCGCGTACGGCGACGGATGGAAGATGTTGGCGTGCCACCAGTCCGACAGCGCCGCGACGTCGCCGTGCAGCACGCGGCCCGCCTGGTGGAAGTGCCACGCGAGGATCCACGCGTTGAGGAGCGGATCGCCGAAGTCCCACGGGACGTCGCGCGTCAGCCCCGTCGCGAGGGGCCACGTCCACGCGACCGTGACGAGGACGAAGAGGAGCGCGGCGCCGAGCGGGCCGGGGCCTGTCGCGCGGGTGACGCCTGTGCCCCCCGCGCGCGTCACGCGGTGCGGCCGGCCAGGAACTCGCCCGTGTACTCGGCCACCAGGTCGTAGATGCGATGGAGTTCGGCGGGTTGCGCCAGGAACACCACACGGAACGCGCCGATCGCGGGGTCGGTGCCGAAGCCGGATCCGAACACCGTGAGCACGCCCGTGGCGCGCAGCAGGCCGAGCACGTAGTCCTGGTCGGTCCTGCCCGGTGGCAGTGCCACCTGCGGCATCGCGTAGAACGCCCCTTCCGGACGCACGCACGTCATGCCTGGGATCGCGTTGAGCCGTTCGGTGGTGATGTCGGCCCGCTCGCGGAGACCGTCGCGCAGCGCCACCTGGAACGTCCTGTCGCCGCGCAGGGCCGCCGTCACGCCGTACTGCATGGGGCCCGGACTGCACAGCCGGCCGTCTGCGAGCTTGCGCAGGCCGGCGAGCAACGGATCGAGGCGGGCGGTGCGTCCCACGGCCATCCACCCCGCGCGCCAGCCTGGTGCCAGGTACGCCTTGGACAGCGAGGAGTAGGAGATGACGGCCGCGTCCGGATCGATGAGGCCGATCGGCGGCACGGGCCCGTCGTACGCGAGATCGCCGTAGACCTCGTCGGCGATGAACAACAGGCCGTGGCGTTCGGAGAACTCCACCAGCGCCCGTCGCACGTCGTACGGATAGACGGCGCCCGTGGGGTTGTTGGGATCGATGACGACGAGCGCGCGGGTGCGCGGGGTGACGAGCGTGGCGAGGTGATCGAGGTCTGGCAGCCAGCTGCGCGACGGGTCGGTGCGGTAGTACCGTTCCACGGCACCGAGCTTGGCGATCACGGCCGTGTACAGGGGATATGTCGGCGTGGGGACGAGCACCTCGTCGCCCGGGTTGAGCAGTGCGGTGAGGGTGAGCTCGATGCCTTCCGACGTGCCCGAGGTGATGAGCACGCGATCGGGATCGACGTCGAGGCCCCGGCGCGTGAAGTCATCGGCCACCGCGACGCGCGCCTCGGCGATGCCCGGCGAGGGCGTGTAGCCGTTGTGCTGGTCGCGCATGGCCCTCGCGACGGCCTCGACCAGGTGCGGCGGCGTCTCGAACCCGAAGGGGATCGGGTCGCCGATGTTCAGGTACGCCACCTTCCGCCCGGTCGCCTCCACCTTCCTGGCCTCGACCACGATGTTACGGATCGCGTAGCTGAACCCGTTGACGCGGTCAGCGACAGGCAGGGGCGTGCTCGTGTGCGCCATCGCTGGATTGTAGAGCCCCACCCGTCCTCCTCGCCACGAGCACGTGTAGGGAAGAGGTTCGTCGGCCCGTGCGGGGTGGCCCCGTCCGACGCCACTCGCGCCCGGGCAGGATTCCCGTGGCGATGCTGGCCCTACAGCTTCCGGCTGAGTTGGACGACAAAGAGAGGAAGTCCCGGGTCTACCCGCGATCCGCGTAAGTCCTACACGGTTGGGGCGGTATTTACACGATTTCGCTCATCAGTAGGGTCCGGTTCGGGTGGAAATGGCCGAAAATGAGTGTTCTGGACAGGACAACCGGGCTGGCAGGGATCTTGATGAAGGGAAGGTCGTGATGCGGAGGTCGTGGGTGGTGGCCGGTCTCGTGGGTGCATTCGCCGTGTTGTCGGCGGGGGTACCGGTGCACGGACACGGGCAGGACCCGGTGCCGACGTTCCGCAGCGGCGTGAGCCTGGTCTCGGTCAACGCCGTCGTGAAGGACCGCAAGGGCCGGCCCGTGCGCAACCTCACGCGCGACGACTTCCAGATCCTCGAGAACGGCACGACCCGGCCGATCGTCGACTTCGGGGTCTCCGATCAGGGTCCCGTCTCGTTCGGCGTCCTGATCGATCAGAGCGGCAGCATGAAGCTGTCCAACAACCTCGACTCGGCCCGTGAGGTCATCCGCCACCTGCTGGCGTGGTTCGACCCGGGCAAGGACGAGGTCGCGCTCTTCGCGTTCGACAAGGCGCTCCACGAAGTGCAGCCCTTCACGACGAGCAGCGCCGAGATCGCCGACGCACTTCCGAAACTCTCCGCTTACGGGACGACCGCGTTGTACGACGCGATCGCGCGGACGGCGGAGCGGCTGGAGACGCGGCCGTCCCCCCGCCGCGCCGTCATCGTCGTCACGGACGGCATCGACACGGCGAGCAACCTGTCGATAGCCGACGTGTCCGGGATTGCGAGCGCGATCGACGTGCCGGTGTACGTGGTGGTGGTCACGACGCCGACCAACCATCCGATGCGCGGCATCGCCATCAGGAACGCCGGCGAGCCGATCACGACGCCGCTCGGGAACCTGTCGGCCTGGACCGGCGGAGACATGCTCATCACGTCCACGCCCGCCGAGACGAGTCTCGCGGCGCGCCGCCTCGTCGTCGAGTTGCGGCACCAGTATCTGTTGGCCTTCGAGTCGTCCACGCGCGCGGGATGGCACCGGGTAGCGGTGCGCACTCGTAATCCCGAACTGCTCGTTCGGGCGCGCTCCGGGTATTTCGCCCAGCCGTCATCCAACGGCGATTGATTGTCACTTGTTCATTCGGGAGGAGTCACACCATGTTCCAGCGTGCCCTGATTGCCCTGACCGTCGGCGCGTTCGCCATCACCGGTTCGGCATGCGCCACCAAGAAGTACGTCAACACGCGGGTCGGAGAAGTCGACGGCAAGGTCACCACGCTGTCGGGTGACGTCGAGCGCAACCAGCAGCGCATCAACGAGGTCGACGCCAAGGCCGGCGCAGCGGGCGACGCGGCTCGCGCGGCCGACGCCAGGGCCGGTGCCGCGGGTGAAGCGGCCGGTGCCGCACGCGCCTCGGCCGACGCCGCGGGTGCCAAGGCCGACGCCCTCGACAAGGCCGGCCGTCGCCTCGTGTACGAGGTCGTGCTGAGCGAAGCCAAGGGCGGTTTCAAGTTCGGCGGCGCACAACTGCCAGACGATGCCAAGGCCGCGCTCGACAAGGTGATCACGGACCTGCAGGCCGATCCCAAGGCCGTGTTCTTCGAGATCGAGGGGCACACCGACAGCGTCGGCTCCACCAGGGCCAACGAAGCGCTCGGCCTGAAGCGCGCCGAGGCGGTGAAGCGCTACCTGTACGAGACGCACCAGGTGCCACTGCACAAGATCAACGTGATCTCGTACGGCGAGGACAAGCCGGTGGGCAACAACAAGACCAAGGCCGGCCGTGCCGAGAACCGCCGCGTCGTCCTGCGCATGTTGTCGTAGCACGAAGACAAACGGGCCGTCGTCCTCCGTCCTGCACTCGTTAACAACGTAAAATCTGCGGGCTGCCGCGTCCAGACGCGTACGTCGGGTGCTAGATTCTGACGATGCCTCGAGGGGTACGTGCGTGGGCGCCCGTGGTGCTGGCCGGCGTGCTGGCCGCGCTGTTGCTCTCGCTTGCGTGGCTGCAGTGGCGATGGCTCGGCCAGATCAGCGCCGATCAGCGCGAGCGCATGCAGACAAACCTGCGTGCGCAGGTCACGCAGTTCACGCAGGATTTCGATCGCGAGTTGACGCGCGCGTACGTGTGGCTGCAGGCCGACCGCGGCGTCACGCCCGGCGTGACGCCGCCGCTCGATTCCGTGGGGCATTTCCAGCGCTGGTTCGCGTCGGCGCCGCACCCCGGTCTCGTTGACCGGATCTACGTCGCCTCGCTGTCGCACGATGGCCATGCCGGTCGACCCGCGTCGTTGGACGTGCAGCGCTACGACCGCGAGCGTGAAGCGCTCGAGCCTGTCGGAACCGACGTGCCGCCCGCGCTCGCAGCCATCCTCGACACCCTGACGACACTCCCCACCGACGGATCCGAGCGTGGTCCCGACCGCGGCCCGGGCCCGTTCGTGCCGCCCATCGCCGCCGGCGGGACCGCGCTCGTCATCGCGCGTCCGCCCGTGCCCATCGTGAACGCGGGCGGGGCGATCGTGTTCTCGCGCGAGCGACGGCCGTGGGACTACACGATCGTGTTGCTCGACACGGCGTTCATCCGCGAGTCGTTCCTGCCGGACGTCCTCGCCCGCCACTTCAGCGAGGCGACCCACACGCCGTATCGTGTCTCCATCGTCGATCGCGTCAGCGGCGCGCCGGTGTTCTGCTCGGACCACGACGCCGCACGCTGCGCGATAGCGTCGCCCGATGCGTCCGAGGTCTTCTTCGACGTGCGGACGCGCGAGTTCAACCGCTTCGTGGTCGACGATCGCCGCGGCACGCAGGTCCGTGCGAATGCGGCCGACGCGGGACGACAGACGCTCGGGCCCGGAGGGCCGACCCTGCCACCGCATGCGGAGGGGCCCGGAGGGACGGCGCCACCCAAGCAGGGCGTGTCGGTCACCGTCCGGCGTGGTGGTCCCGAGGGCGAGCCACGACGGCCCGATCGCGAGCCGCTGTGGCGCGCCGATTTCGCGCACCGGGCCGGGTCACTCGAAGCCGCAGTCGCGTCGACGCGCCGGCGCAACCTGTTCGTGAGTTCGAGCGTGATTCTGCTGCTCGGTGCCAGCATCGGGATGCTGGTCGTGTCGAGCGCGCGCGCGCGCACGCTCGCCGCGCAGCAGATGGAGTTCGTGGCGGGCGTCTCGCACGAACTGCGCACGCCGCTGGCCGTCATCAGGTCTGCGGCGGAGAACCTGGCCGACGGCGTCGTGGCAGACACCGCGCAGGTGCAGCGGTACGGACAGCTGATCGCTGACGAGGGGCGGCGGCTGACCGAGATGGTGGAGCAGGTGATGGAGTTCGCGGGCTTCGAGGCGGGTCGTTCGCTCGACCTGCGACCGGCCCTCGCGGCGGACGTCGCGCGGGCGGCCATCGACGCATCGGGCCCGCTGCTGGCGGAGACCGACGCGCAGGTCGACGTCGAGGCCCCCGAGACGCCGCTGTTCGTGCAGGCCGACCACGCTGCGCTCGCGCGGTCGGTGCAGAACCTGATCGCCAACGCCGTGAAGTACGGCGGCACCGACAGGTGGGTCGGCGTGCGCGTGGCGCCCGTCGACGCGCGGACGGTGGCGATCGCCGTGTCGGACCACGGGCCCGGCATCCCCGAGACGGAACTGGCGCGCATCTTCGAGCCGTTCTACAGGGGACAGCACGCGCTCGACGGACAGATACACGGCAGCGGCCTCGGCCTGAGTCTCGTGGACCGCATCGTGCGACAGCACGGCGGACGCGTGCAGGTGCAGAGCACGCCGCGCGGCACGACGTTCACGCTGCTGCTGCCATCTGCACCCGACCTCGCTGCGACGGCCGCAGTGGAGGAGAGTGTCGCGCGCGTCGACACGCGGCTCGAAGGGCGCGGACACGCCTCGTGAACGAGCCCGCCCGCATCCTGCTCGTCGAGGACGAACCCGGCCTGCAGCTCACGCTCTCCGATCGGCTGCGCCGCGAGGGCTATCACGTCGAGACGGCCGGCGACGGCGCGACGGGCCTCGACAAGGCGGCGTCGGGCGAGTTCGATCTCGTGCTGCTCGACGTGATGCTGCCGCGCAAGAACGGGTTCGACGTGCTGCGCGACCTGCGTCAGCGCGGCGTCGAGACGCCCGTCATCATGCTCACGGCGCGCGGGCAGGTGGTGGACACGGTGGTGGGGCTCAAGCTCGGCGCCGACGACTACCTGTCAAAGCCGTTCGAGATGATGGAGCTGCTCGCGCGCGTCGAGGCGCGCCTGCGCCGTCGGTCCACGCCGCCGGCCGTCACGCCCGCCAGCGAAGGACACGAGTTCGGGGACGTCCGCGTGGACTACCGCAGTGCGGAGGTCTTCAGAGGGGCCGATCGCGTGGAGCTCTCGGCGCGCGAGTACCAGCTGCTGCGATACCTGATCGAGCACCGCAACGAGGTCGTCTCACGCGATCAGCTGCTCAACGAGGTGTGGGGCTACAACGCGATGCCGTCGACGCGCACCGTCGACGTCCACGTGGCCTGGCTCAGGCAGAAGATCGAGCCCAATCCCCGCCATCCCCAGTTCCTCCTGACCGTCCACGGCCTGGGCTACCGCTTCGTCGGCTGACGGACGGGACAGCGGGCCGGGCCCGGTGCCTACGCCGTTGCCGGCAGACCGCGCTCCAGAATCCGCTCCATCGTCGTCGCGAACGTGTCGACTTCCTCGAGAGTCGTATAGACGTTCGGCGTTACGCGGATGCCTTCGAACTCGGGGTGCTTGATGGGCGTCACGATGATGCGGTGGTCCGCGTAGAGGTGGGCGGCGAGGCGGGCGGGGTCGACGCCAGGCGTGCCGAGATTGCCGATGGCGCCGCTCTGCGCCGGGTCGAAGCTCGTGTGGATGGTGGTGCCGGGATGATCCGCGAGCCGACGCATCCAGCGGTCGCGCAGGTACCGCAGCCGCGCGACCTTCCGTTGGACGCCGATGGTCTGGTGGAACACGCGCGCTTCGGCCACCGCGTTGTGATTGGCGGCCGGATGCGTGCCGATCTCCTCGAACTTGCGGATGTCGCGCGCCTTCGACGCGGCGGCCGGCGTGAGCGGCCAGAGTGACTCGATTCGCTCGCGGCGCGCGTAGAGGAAGCCGGTGCCGATGGGGGCCAGCAGCCACTTGTGGAGGCTGGTGCCGTAGTAGTCGCAGCCGAGGTCGCTGATTTCGAAGGGGAAGTGCCCGAAAGCGTGCGCGCCATCCACGATCGTCTGGACGCCGCGCGCCCTGGCGATGCGACAGATGTCGGCGACAGGGAAGATCTGACCCGTCAAATTGGTTATGTGACAGAAGTGGAGGACCTTCGTCTTCGGCCCGATGGCGCTGGTGAGCCGCTGGGTGAGGTCGTCCATGGACGGCGGCGGCACGGGGAACGTGACCTTCTTCAGCGAGATGCCGTCGCGGCGGACGCGCTGTTCCCACGTATCGAGCATGCGGCCGTAGTCCTGGGTGGTGGTCACCACCTCGTCGCCCGGCCGAAGGTCGATGCCGAGCTGAGCGATCTGCAGCGCCTCGCTCGCGTTACGGGTGATCGCCAGCTCTTCGGGGTCGCAGCCCGCGTCGAGCGCCAGACCCTGCCTGACGCGTTCGAGGTTGGGCTCCTGCTCCTGCCACATGTTGAACACGGGCGCCTGGTTGGCGTGGTCGAGGTAGCGCTTGAGCGCCTCGTGCACCACGCGCGGGCTCGGACAGACACCGCCGTTGTTCAGGTTGATGACGGTGCGATCGAGCGTGAACCCGAGCTGCACCTCGCGCCAGAAATCCTCGTCTGCCGCAACGTCGGCTGCCGTTCGTCCGCGCACCTGCTCGGCCGCGCGCGCCATCAGCGCCAGCCCGTCGCTCGTGAGCGCCGCCGCCACGACGGTCCCCGTCGATCCAAGCCGTGAAAGAAACGCACGCCGCGACGTCATGAGCCCGACTCCTGAAGGAATGGGGGGAGTCTAACATGCCGGCAGCCGGTTGCCGGACTATGCCATGATCCCCTGATGTCCCCGCCCGATCCATCAGTCCGACGTTGGGCGTGGGCGGCGTTCATTGCGGTCTGCATTTTCTGGGGTACAACCTATCTTGGCATCAAGATCGCCCTCGAGACTGTTCCGCCGTTCCTGCTCGGGGGGATGCGCTTCACGCTGGCGGGGTCGGTACTGGCGATCGCACTGCGGTTCCTGGGCCATCAGTGGCCTGACTTCAGGCGCGCACCAACATTTCTGGCTATTGGCCTAGCGATGCTTGGCTTCGGGAACGGCGGCGTGGTGTGGGCCGAGCAGTTCATGGCCAGCGGGCTCGTGGCCATCCTCGTGGCGTCGACGCCCTTCTGGATGGTCGGCATCGAGGCCATCGCCGGCGGCGATCGCCTGACGCGCCGCACCATCGGCGGTCTGCTCGTGGGCTTCGGCGGCATCCTGCTCCTCGTGTGGCCCGATCTCACGCACGCGCTCACCGAGACAACGGGGCGGACGTGGGTCGGCGGTCTCATCGCCACGCAGCTGGCGGGTATCGGCTGGGCTGTCGGTTCCACGATCTCCAAGCAGCGCCTGCGCGACGTGGACCCGCTCGTTGCCTCGGCGTTCCAGATGCTGGCCGGCGGCCTCCTGATGCTCGTCGTCGGCGGGAGCCTCGGGGAGTTCGGCCGCCTGGCGTGGTCGGGCCGCACCATCGCCGCCGTCGTGTACCTGTTCTTCGCAGGCAGCCTCATCGGCTTCGTCGCGTACACGTACGCCCTGCGCCATCTGCCCATCTCGGTCGTGTCGCTGTACCCCTACGTCAACCCGATCGTCGCGGTCCTCCTGGGGACGTGGATCCTGCACGAGCCCCTCACCTGGCGTATCGCCGCCGCCATCGCCGTCATCCTCACGGGGTCGGCGATCGTGTCGCGCGGGCCAAAGGCCGGGCACCGGTCACCGGGCACCGGGCACCGGATCGAGCGGACGGCCTCGGAGAACGGCGCGCCCCGAGAAGGTCGGGAGTGCCACGATGCAGGGAGTGTCGGCGGCTGAAGCCTCGGGGGCCCCGGAGTTCCTGCGCATCTTTGCTACCGTCCCTTTCGGTGCCCGGTGCCCGGTGCCCGGTGCCCGGTTGCCCGATACTGTCGCTGATGGCCCCCACCGCTCTCATCACAGGCGGCGCCCGCATGGGCGCGACGATGGCGCGGGCGTTGGCGGCGCGCGGGAGCGATGTCGCGCTGTCGTATTCGCGGTCAGCCAGTGCGATCGATGCGGCTGTCGGCGACGTCGTCGCGCTGGGCCGGCGCGGGTGCGCGTTCGCGGCCGACCTGCGCGATGCCGAGGCCTGCCGGTCGCTCGTCGAGCGCGCGACGTCCTGGGGCGGCGGGCTGGACGTCCTGGTCTGCCTCGCCTCGATCTTCGAACGCGTGCCGCTCGACGACCTCACGCCGGCCATCTGGCGTGAGCATCTTGCCGTCGACCTGGACGCGTCGTTCCACTGCGCGAACGCCGCGGCGACGGTCATGCGCCAGCGCGGCGCGGGGCACATCATCCTGTGCAGCGACTGGGTGGCCGCGAGCGCCCGCCCGCGCTACACCGGCTACGTTCCCTACTACGTCGCCAAGTCCGCCATCGTCGCGCTCACCGAGGCGCTGGCGCTCGAGCTCGCGCCGCACGGAATCCAGGTGAACGCCATCGCCCCGGGCCCCATCCTCCCCGCGGTCGGCGCCACCGATGCGATGCAGGCCGCTACGATGGCGGCCACTCCAGTGGGTCACTGGGGCGGCCCCGACGCCCTGACGCACGCCGTGATCGCGCTGCTCGACCAGGAGTGGGTCACCGGCCAGGTCGTCCGCGTCGACGGTGGCCGGCACCTCGCGTAGGGATTTCAGAATCGCGGGATTTCAGGGACTCGACGGCGGACAGGAACGGCAGAGCCGGACGTCGGTCGAGTTTACGAATACGGCAGAGTTATGGATGGCAGCCTGCGCGAGTCGAGCGCTGTAAGGCGCGGGCCGTGAGCCACTTGAGTGCCAACGACGCCTCGGACTCAGCCGTGGCACGGCGTATGCAATTTGGCGGCCACGCGAGAGCTGCTCGAGGTTGTCGAGGGCAGTCGACTCGTTTTTCCCGGAGGAGAATCGATGAGAAAGATTGCTCTCGCGGCAGCCATGGCGCTGTCGCTCACAGCGAGCGCCGCCTATGCCGGCCCGATCGTGCCCGCCCAGAGTGGCCCGGGCAACGACGTCATTGGCGATGGGGTGTGGGGATACCTCAACGCGAACGTCTACCTCGCTGGCGGCCCGGCCTACGCAGACGTGACCTATGTCGGCAAGGAAGCCGGCAACACCAACACGTTCTCGTTGACGGGGGCTAGCGGTTCGGTCAACTACAGCACCGCCAGCACGGGCGTGGGCACGACGACGAATGTCCTGCTCAATAGCGGGCTGATCAACTTCTCGTTCACGACGAACAATCCCGCTGCCACCGTATTCAACGGGGCGAACGTTCTGCCAAGCAGCGGCGGGATCAACTTCTTCGTCACCTTCCAGTTGCCCGGCAATCCGACGTCCGGTCAGGAGATCTGGCTCGCGCTGGATGATCAGGGTGCTCCCGACGACAACCACGACGATATGGTCATCAAGATCAAACTCACGAACGGGGGATCATTCTCCGTGCCCGACGGTGGGGCGACGCTCTCGCTGCTCGGCGGGGCGCTGATGGGCCTCGGCTACCTGCGTCGCAGGCTCAGCCTCTAAGACGGGTCGTCACCACGCGTGACACGAAAAGGGCCGGAGTCATTCCGGCCCTTTTCGCGTTCGGGAAGCGCAGGGTCCAGCGTTTCACGCGCTCGGGAGCGCTTCGATGAACTCGACCATCTTCTTGCGCGTGGCATCGTCGGGCAGCGAGCCGCGGCCGCCGGCGAGGTTGTCCAGCACGTTCTTGGCCTGACTCGTGGCAGGCGTGACGCACGTCACGGCCGGGTGGGCCGCCACGTACTTCAGGAAGAACTGCCCCCACGTTTGCGCGCCCACGGCCTGCGCCCAGTCGGGCACCTGACGATCGCCCACGCGCTTGAAGAGGCGCGTCCTGCCGAACGGCACGTACACCAACACGCCGATCTTGCGCTCCTGCGCGAGCGGCAGGATCGACGACTCGACGTCGCGGTTATCGATCGCGTAGTCGACGCCGATGAAGTCGAGCGGCTCGTTGCGCATCACCGTCTGGAGCTCGGCGTACTGCGACTTGTTGGTGGACGTGACGCCGATGTAGCGCACGCGCCCTTCCTTCTTCAATTCCTTCAGGATGCCGAGTTGTACCGGCACGTCGCCGAGGTTGTGGACCTGGATCAGGTCGACCTTCGGCTTCTTCAGCTTCGCGAACGACGCCTCGATCTGCGCGCGCGCGGCCGCCGGATCGGCACCGCCACCGCCGCGTCCCGCGACGTTGACCTTCGTGGCCCAGAACACCTTGCTCGTGATGCCGAGTTCGCCGGCGATGCGTCCGGCCACCTCCTCCGATGCGCCGTAGCTCGGTGCGGTGTCGAACACCGTTCCGCCCTGGTCGGTGAACGCCTTCAGCACCTCACGCAGCGCCGTCACGTCCTCGCTGCGCGCCACCTGTGAGAACGTCGCCGAACTTCCGAGTCCGACGATGGGGATGGCCTCGCCCGAAGAGGGGATGGCACGGGTGATGAGGGGCTGCTGAGCCAGAAGAAGCGCACGGTCGAACGCCAGCGCTGCGCCAGCGGCTCCGGCCGTGAGGGTGAGCCATTCGCGTCGAGTGATCATGGGTGGAATCCTCCAGCATGTCCGACGACGCCGCCCGCCGCAGCGTTGCAGGGAGCCTGGCGCGCCGGATCCCCGTCTCGCCGAAGCGCCGCAGGCGCCAAGGCGGTGCCCGGTGCCCGGATCAGAATGCCGTGAGGACCCAGACCCACGGGATCAGGGCCGCGCAGACGTAGAGGAGGGTCAGCGCGGCGACGATCTTGTGGACGTGGGTGAGGTGGAGCACCATCCCGAACCCGGCGGCGGCGAGCTTGGCCGAGGCGAGGGCGGGGCCTTCTCCCATCGACGCCATCAGCGACGCGAGCAGCGGATTGCCCTCGATGTCGGGGCCGTGGACCGCGATGCCCCAGTAGGTGAACGCCGCGTCGAGCGCCTGCGCGACGAAGAACGCGAGAATGGCGATCTCGCCCTTCGACAGGCTGCGGGAGTGGAACTTGCGGAGCAACGTCGCCATGGGGTCGCCTCGGAGCCGCGGGGCTCCAGCCCGTGGGAGTTCAAGTCCGATGCCGGTCGCGCCGCGCGGAAAACCTCGGGAAATCTCTCGCCGATGCCAGCCGTGCGCCAGACCCGCACACGCACACGCGCGCACAGTGTGCCACACGTGCGCACAGAGGGATCGGCAACGGGCAACCGGCAACCCGGCAACCCGGCAACCGGATCAGATGTCGCGACGGCGCGCCGCGCGGAAGCGGATTGCCGCCATAGCTGACCGGTTGCCGGTTGCCGGGTTGCCGGTTGCCGGGTTGCCGGTTGCCGGGTTGCCGGTTGCCGGTTGCCGGTTGCCGGTTACTCTGTGTGCATGCGCCTCGACCCGCTCGCCTACCTTGGTGACCAACTCGACGACCTCAAGGCTCAAGGGCTCTACCGCCACCTGCGCGTGCTCGAGAGCGAGGCGCGGTCCACCTCCGTCTACGACGGCCGTTCTGTCGTCAACCTGTCGTCCAACAACTACCTCGGCCTCACGACGCACCCGAAGTTGAAGGAGAAGGCCATCCGGGCCACCGAGGAGTTCGGCGTGGGGTCGGGCGCCGTGCGCACCATCTCGGGGACGATGGCGATGCACGTGGAGCTCGAGCGTCGGCTCGCCGAGTTCAAGCAGACCGAAGCCGTCGTCGTCTTCCAGAGCGGGTTCACGTCGAACGCGGGCACGGTCGCGTCGATCCTCACGCGCGACGACGCGATCGTTTCCGACGAACTGAACCACGCGAGCATCATCGACGGCGCGCGCCTCAGTCGTGCGACGATCAAGGTCTTCCCGCACGCCGACGCCGACGCCGCACGCCGCATCCTCGGCGAGTTGCCGTCCGGTCAGCGTAAGCTTCTCATTACCGACGGCGTCTTCAGCATGGACGGCGATCTCGGTCCGCTGCCCGCGCTCTGCGAAGCGGCCGAAGCCTACGGCGCGATCATGATGGTCGACGATGCGCACGCGAGCGGCGTGTTCGGGCGCAACGGGCGCGGCACCGTGGATCACTTCGGGATGCACGGCCGCGTGGACATCCAGGTAGGCACGCTCTCGAAGGCCATCGGATCGCTCGGCGGCTACGTGGCCGGCAACAGGAACCTGATCGAGTTCCTGCACCATCGCGCGCGGCCGTTCCTGTTCTCGACGTCGCACCCGCCGTCGGTGACGGCCACCTGTCTCGCGGCGCTCGACCTGCTGCTCGAAGAGCCGGAGATCATCGATCGCCTCTGGGACAACACGCGGTTCTTCAAGGCCGGACTTCGGGAGCTCGGGTTCGACACCGGCATCAGCGAAAGCCCGATCACGCCGGTGATGATCGGCGAGGGCGCCAAGGCGATGCAGTTCTCGGATCGCCTGTTCGACGAGGGCGTGTTCGCGATGGGGATCGCCTTCCCGACCGTGGCGCGCGACAAGGCGCGCGTGCGCACGATCGTCTCGGCGGCGCACTCGCGCGAGGAACTCCAGTTCGCGCTCGACGTCTTCGGCAAGGTGGGCCGGGAGATGGGGATTATCTAGATCGGCAACCGGCAACCGGCAACCGGCAACCGGCAGCGGGCGCCGGGCAGCGGGCAGCGGGCAGCGGATCGGATGGGTCGACAGGCTGGGCAATGGGATGGGCAGGAGAACGTCGAAGGACGGCACGCGCGGGTTGGGCGATCGGGCGCGGGCGCTCGTCGACGACTACACGCGCGACCTGACGGCGCGCGATCTGCAGCGCGTGTTCACGCGGGAAACGCGCGACATGGTCGCGTTCTTCACGCAGGGCACCGATCAGGCAGGGACCACGCAGCGCGATCTGCTGCGCCATCCGATCCGGCACGCCCGCCGGTTCTTCCACGCGTTCGCGATGCGGCTGACGGCCGCGCGCCGCGCCCTGTACGCCGCGGCCGTCATCCTCTTCGCGCTCGGCATCTTCGACGGGTTCACACCCGACTCCGGTGAGCCGATCTGGGCATCCGGCGTCGTCAAGCTGCTGCTGGCATTCGGGCTGATCCACCTGGTCCTGCTGCTGGAGGTGGCCGATCGCCTCACGCTGAAGCACGAGCTGACAGTCGCGCGCGACATCCAGCGCGCGATGCTGCCGGCCGGTACGCTCACGTCGGGGTCGCTCGAGGCGCACGGCGAGACGCGGCCCGCCAACACCGTCGGCGGCGACTTCTACGACATCCTCTCCCGGGCCGACGGCCGTTTGCTGCTGGTGCTCGGCGACGTGGCGGGCAAGGGCACGCCCGCGGCGCTGCTGATGGCGTTGTTCCTCGCCATGACGCGCACGCTGCTCGACGAGGCGCTCTCGCCCGCCGCGCTCGCGCTGCGGCTCAACGACCAGTTGCTGCGCCACGCCCCGCGTTCGCGCTTCATCACGGCGGTCATCGCGCTGTGCGATCCGCAGACGGGCGAGGTGCGGTACGTGAACGCCGGGCAGAACCCGCCGATGGTCAGGCGCGCGTCCGGCGGGATCGAATGGCTGGCGCCGACGGGCATGGCGCTCGGCCTCTCGCGCAGGGCCGCGTACGAGGAGGCCGTCATCACGTTGGCGCCGGGTGATCTCCTGCTGGCCTACAGCGACGGCATCACCGAGGCTGCCTCGCCGTCGGGCGAGCCGTTCGACGAAGCGGGCCTGCGCACGCTGGCGAATCATCTTGCCGGCCTCCGCGCCGGGCTCGTCGCCCGCCGCGTGATCGACGAGGTCGCCGCTCACACGGATGACTCGGCCCTGTTCGACGACCTCACCGTGCTGGTCTGCCAGCGGACGAGGTGACAGCCAGCGGCAACCGGCAATGGGCAACCGGCAGCCGGTCCGGCAGCTGCACCTGAAGGGGCACTGTCATTCCGCATTCGTCATTCGGCATTACCCTGTCCCTGCATGCGGCGCTGCGTGCTGATCCTCATCGTCGCGCTTTTCGGGTGGGCGTCGCCCGCGGCGGCGCAGCCTGTCGACCCGGTCACGGCGCTCGTGGTGCGTGCCGAGCAGGTGCTCGGGCCGGGGAATGATGCGGACGCGATTCGCGCGTTGTTCGCGCCCACTGCCGACGCCGGGCAGGTGGACGCGTTCGTGGCCGACGCCCCGCGCGCAACCACCACGCGGGCTGTGGTGCGCGAGCGCGACAGGCAGGACCTCCAGGGCGGCCTCACGCGCGTCATTGTCGACACGTTGATCGAGACAGCGGCCGTCGCGCGCGTCTCGACGTGGCGCCTCGACATCGCCGGAGCACCGGACGAGACGCGGGTCATCCAGTCGGCCGAGCGCCTCAGCGTCGTCGATGGTCTCGCGCGTCTGGCGCTGTCGGACCGTCAGTTCGCCGTCCGCAACCTGCGCATCTCTGGCGAGGATCTCGACATCGTCATCCCATCGGGCACGGCGTTCGTTGCGGAAGTGCACGGGCTGCCGACAGCCATCGTGGTACTCGGCAACGGCGAGGTGACGTTCGCCCCGGCGCCAGACTCCGAGAAGGGCCAGTTGACGCTGCTGACCGGACACGACGCGCTCCGCGCACGCGTGTCGCGCCTGTTCCTGCGCGTGAATCCCGCCGACCTCACGCAGCGCGTCACCATGAACGCGCTCGAGCCGATGGCCACCGACCGCACGCAGCTCGAACGCGCGCGCAAGCTGTTCACCGAGCAGGTGGGCCTGTCGTACAGCCTCGACCTGAGCGATCTCAGTCGCGAGACGTGGAACCTCGTACCGCCCATCGGCGACGTGCTGATCGACATGGATCTGGCGCGCTTCGGCCTGCTGTCCTACGCGCGCAGCGGCGGTGAGCCCGAGGACATCACGCTCTTCGACCGCAAGCGACGCAAGAACCTGTCGGTCTACACCTCACTGCGCAACCTCCGGGCCCGCGACGCCCTTCGCTACGACGATGCGGAGCGGCTGGAGTATGTGGTGACGCATTACAACGTCGACGTGTCGTTCGACCCCTCGCGCCTGTGGCTCGAGGGGCGCGCGGACCTCGACATGCGCATCACCGCGCTTGCGGCGCAGACGATCACCTTGCGCCTGGCCGAGCCGCTGGTGGTGCGTGCCGTCACCTCGGACGAGCACGGCCGGCTGCTCGCCCTCCGCGTCCGTGGCCAGAACAACATCGTCGTCAATCTGCCGGATTCGGTGAGGCAGGGGCAGACGCTGCGTCTCCGCGTGGCGTATGGCGGGCGCCTGCCGCCGATCACGCCCGAGCGCGAGACCATCGGCGCGACGCAGGACCAGGTGATGATGGAGATGCCCATCGAGCCGGAGCCCCGGTTCGTGTACAGCCATCGCGCGTACTGGTATCCGCAGAGCAGCGTGTCCACGTTTGCCACCGCGCGCATCCGCGTCACGGTGCCCGGCGAGTTCACGGTGATCGGCAGCGGCGTTCCCGAGGCGCCGACACCCGTCACGAGCCCGGACGGCCGCGTTCGGCGGGCCTTTGCCTTCTCGGCCGGCCAACCTGTCCGCTATCTCTCGATCGCCGTGAGTCGGTTCGTGCGCGCCGCGACGACGCAGGTGACAAGGCAGGCACAGCCACAACCGGCAACCGGCAACGGGCAACCGGCAACCGGACCACGCCTGTCGCGTCTCGGCAATGGCGTGTTTCACGAGACGACTGACGTCGAGGTGTGGAGTCAGCCGCGTCAGACGTCCCGCGCGCGTGGCCTGTTGGAGACGACCGTCGACATCCTGCGCTTCTACGGCGATCTGGTGGACGACCTGCCGTTCCCGTCGTTCAGGCTCGTGCTTGCGGAGGACCGCCTCCCCGGCGGACACAGCCCCGCGTACTTCGCGCTGCTGCACCAGCCCATGCCGGGCACGCCGTTCACGTGGGGGCGCGATCCCGTCTCGTTCGGCGACTTCCCGCAGTTCTTCCTGGCGCACGAACTCGCGCACCAGTTCTGGGGGCAGGCGGTTGCCGGGGAGAACTACCACGAGCAGTGGATCAGCGAAGGCTTCGCGCAATATTTTGCGCTGCTGTACGCGCAGAAGGTACGACCGGGGTCGGCGGTGACCCGCGTCATGCGGCAGATGTACAGGTCCGCCGTGGAGGCGAGCGACGAGGGGGCGATCTGGCTCGGGTACCGGATCGGGCACCTGAAGGGCGAGAGCCGCGTCTTCAGGGCGACCGTCTACAACAAGAGCGCGTTGGTGCTGCACATGCTGCAGCGGTCGATGGGCGAAGCGGCGTTCGCGCGCGGACTCCAGCGGTTCTACGGCCAGAGTCGTTTCAGGCGTGTGGGGACCGACGACCTGCGCGTGGCGATGGAAGCGGAAGGCGGGCAGCCGCTCGGACGCTTCTTCGACGGGTGGGTCTACGGCAGGGACATCCCCACGCTCCGGTATGCCTGGGACCTGGCCGACGATGCGGCAGCAGGCGCACCGGGCTCGGCCGTCGTCAGGCTGAGGCTGGTGCAGGGACCGCACATCCACGACATTCCCGTGACGGCGACCATCATCTACGCCGACGGCCGGACCGAGGACGTGGTGGTGGTGAGCCGCGAGGCGTCCACCGAGGTGCGCATCCCCGTCAGCGGGCGCGTACGCGAGGTGCGCCTCAACGAGGACTACGGCGCACTGGTGAAAACGGAGCGGATGCGCTCGTCGGCCGGCCCCGCTCTGCTATGATCCGCCCTTGCGGGCGCTCCCGCGCACGGGCCGGGCAAGCCCGGCCCCTACACCTCGAGGTACAGGGGGTGCGCTCGGCCATGGCGGGACGCAGCAGGGACTTTTCAGGGCATATTCCGGGATTCTATGGAGACAGTCACCCTCACCATCGACGGCCGCGAGGTCACCGTCGCCAAAGGCACGTCGGTGCTGCAGGCCTCGATCGAGAGCGGGATCGACGTGCCGTACTACTGCTACCACCCGGGCCTCGGCGTGGATGGCAGTTGCCGCGTCTGTCTCGTGAAGATCGAGAAGATGCCGAAGCTGCAGGTGTCGTGTTCGATCACGGCCACCGACGGCATGGTCGTGTCCACGCAGGCGGAATACGTGGTCAAGGCGCGCGCCGGCGTGTTCGAGTTCCTGCTGCTGAACCATCCGCTCGACTGCCCCGTGTGCGACAAGGGTGGCGAGTGCCCGCTGCAGGACTTCTCGTACACCTTCGGTCCTGACGAGAGCCGCAACCAGTTCCCGCGCCGCGTGTTCGACGGCGAGGGCGTGAAGGCCGACGTCGATTTCGGTCCGACGCTGATGCTGAACCGGAACCGCTGCATCATGTGCACGCGCTGCATCAGGTTCATGCGCGAGATCGACGGCGATCCGCAGATCGGCATCCTCACGCGCGGCAACTCCAGCGAGATCGCGACGTTCGAGGAGCAGGGTGTCCATTCGCTCCTGTCGGGCAACCTGATGGACGTGTGTCCCGTGGGCGCCATCACGACGCGCGACTACCGCTTCAAGTCGCGGCCGTGGGACAACCCGAGCGCCGTCGACACCATCTGCACGTCGTGCGAGAAGGGCTGCAACACGACCGCATGGCTGCGCGCCAAGCCCGAGTGGGCCCAGGGCGCCACGCTCGCGCGCTTCACGCCGCGCTACAACCCCGACGTCAACCAGTACTGGATGTGCGACAGGGGCCGCTTCGACTACCACTGGATCGAGAGTGAGCAACGACTTACGCGTCCGATCCTCGCCGACGCGCAGGGCTTGCAGGCGACGGCCACGTGGAACCAGACGCTCGATCGCCTGCGCGACGTGCTTGCCGAGGCCGACGGCAGCGTGCGGTTCCTGCTGTCTGCGCACGCGAGCCACGAGGAACTGTTCGTCTTCGCGAAGCTCGGACAGGCACTGCTCGGCGACGCCGCGCAGGACGCGTTCGACGTGACCTGGACGTCCAGTCACAAGCCGCAGTCGCCGAACACGAAGTTCCCGATCGGCGCGGTCGACGCGCCCAACGTCGCGGGTGCGCGCATCCTCGGGCTGACGGGCGTCACGGGTGAGACGCCGGATCTCGCGTCGCTGACGCGTGCCGTCGACGCGGGTGGCGTGAAGGTGCTGTACGTCTTCGCGCCCGGTCCCGAGTGGTCGCTGGGCGACACGTCGTGGATCGTCGAGGCGCGCAAGGCAGGCCGCATCGGGACGCTGGTGGTGCAGGGCGTGCTGATGACGCCGCTTGCCGCCGCCGCGGACGTGGTGCTGCCGGGCGCGGCCTTCATCGAGAAGGACGCGTCGTACACCAACGACCAGGGCCGCCTCCAGTTCACCACGCGCGCGTTCCCGCCGCCGGGTGAGGCCATCGAAGATACGGCGCTCGTGCTGAAGATCGCGCGGGCGGTGGGGCACGACACGGGATACGACTCGTCGGCTGCCGTACGCGTGGCCATTGGCACCACGCTGCCCGACGAGCCAGGGCTCGCGGGGATCGGTACCGCCACGTTCGGCGAGGCACGCGCGGCGAAGCACTGGCTGCAGTCGAGCAACGCTTCCGAGCGCGTCAAGTGGGACACGCTCTTCCAGGACCTGCCCCCGGTGAAGTTCGCCGACATGCTCAAGCCGAAGCCGGCAGGGGACGTGATCCCGCTCCGCAAGGTGGACTGAGCGGGACTCTCCCTGATTTCGCTCATCGTCAACCCTGCTTCCGGGCCCGTGACGCGCGGGCTGGCGCGCGCGGACCGCGTGCGATTCGTGAGCGATCTGTTGCGCACGCTCGGAGCGGCTGACGTGCGGGCGACGGCGACGACGGCCACCGGCGACGCCACGCGCGCGGCGCGGGACGCGCGTGACGCGGGTGCGGATCGCGTGATCGTCTGGGGTGGCGACGGCACGCTGAACGAAGTCGCGTCGGTGCTGGTCGGCAGTCGCGTGCCGATCGGGATCGTGGCTGGCGGTTCGGGCAATGGTGTCGCGCGCGGCCTCGGCCTGCCGCTCGACGTGACAGCCGCCGTCACGGTGGCGATGACGGGTTCGCCGCGCGACATCGACACGGGCCTGGTCGATGGCCGCACGTTTCTCAACCTTGCCGGAATGGGACTGGACGCCGCCGTGGCGCAGCGCGTCAACACGGCCAACACGCGGCGCGGCCTGGGCCCGTACGTGTCGTCGATCCTCCACGAGTGGCGGACGTTCGAGTCGCAGCGCTTCAGTCTCCAACTCGATGACGCTCCGAGCGTGGAGGTCCACGCGCACGTCGTCGCTGTGTGCAACGGTCAGCAGTATGGCCATGGTGCCCGCATCGCTCCAGATGCGGCATTCGACGATGGATGGCTGGATGTTGTGGCGGTGCCGCCCATCACCACGATGCGGATCGTGCGTCATGGGTGGCGGCTGTTCCACGGAACGCTCACCCGCGTGCCCGGCGTGTTCGCGGGCCGCGCGCGTCGCGTGACGATCGCGCAGGAGCGTCCCCTCGCGTTGCATCTCGATGGCGAAGTCATCGCCCCCGCACGCACGCGCACGTTCGAGGTCCGCCCCCACAGCCTGCGTGTGCTCGTACCGGCATGATCAATGCCGCCATGCCGCGATGCCGCGATGCCAGGGGCCAGGCTCGGAGAGCCCTACCATCCCGTCGGTTGCCGGTTGCCGGTTGCCGGTTGCCGGTTGCCGGTTGCCCGGTTGCCGGTTGCCCGTTGCCCGTTTGCCGGTTGCCGGTTGCCCGTTTGCCGGTTGCCGGTTGTCGGTTGCCGGTTCCCGTTTGCCCGGTGCCCGGTGCCCGGTGCCCGGTTTATATTAGCCACCGCATGCTGTCTGGCGACGAGCGGGACTTGCGCGGGGTGGAGTTGACGGCATGACGCGGACGTCGGTGCGGGTCGTGCTGGTCCTGTTGCTGCTCGTTGGCGTGGGTGTGGCGGCGTGGCAGTCGTACGTGCTCGAGACGCGGCGTCTCGCCGGCCAGCGACAGGAGCAGTCGCTCGATGGACTCCGCACGCAGGTGCTGCACGCGATCGACGACACGCGGACCGCACAGCAGGCCTATCTCGCACAGGGGCAGGGGCTCGATTTCTGGGAGGCGAAGTTCGCCGAAGCGATGGCGGACCTCACGCAGGGCCTCGCGGCGTTCCGCACGCAGGCTGCCGGACAACCCGCCGCGACCGAGGCGCTGGATGCCGCCGATCGTGCGCTGAAGGTCTACGAAGGCGTCGACAGGCGCATCCGCAGTTTCGTGGTGAACAAGGCGGAACTGATGGCCGCCGACGCGGTGTACGAGGACGGCATCAAGACCGCGGGCGTGATGCGCGCGAGCGTCGAACAGGCGCACGCGGCGCTCGCCGGACCGCTCCGCATGGGCGGCGACGAGCGTCGCCTCCAGTACATCCTGGCCGGCGCGGCAGCCGCCGCGGGCATCCTCGTGTCGCTGTTGCTGCTGCCGACAGGCCGTCGGGACGAGCCCGAGGTCGAACTGCATGCACCCGCGAACTCCCTGCACCTGCACGATCGGACGACTCGTGTGGACCCCGCGCCCGTGGATGCCACAGACACGATACGGCCGGCTGTCGCCGCCCCGGGACACAAGCCCCACATGACGGCCGGGCGCGGAGAGCCGCTCCTGCCTACAGCTGCAGATGGCAGGGCCGGCTCTCCGAGCCCGGCCACTACCGCGGCGCCGCGCATCGACGTGCATTCCGAGATGCCCACGCCGGTGCCTGCGGCGGCCGAGGAGAGTACGCGCCGCGGCGGACGTCCTCTTGCAGACGATGCGCTCGATGCGACGGCGAAGGTGTGTACGGACCTGGCGCGCGTGAAGGATGCCGACCAACTGCGCGACGCGCTCGGCAGGGCCGCACGTCTGCTCGATGCGTCGGGCGTGATCGTGTGGGTCACCGACGGCGGTGGCAAGGCGCTCAAGCCGCTCCTGACGTACGGCTATCCCGAAGAGGCCCTCCGGCGCATCCCGACGCTGCCGCGCGATCAGGACAATGCGACAGCCGCCGCCTGGCGCGATGCGGTGACGCAGGTGGTCGACGCCACCGAGACGGCTCCCGGGGCGATTGCCGTCCCGCTGATCGTGCCGCAGGGATGCGTGGGCGTGCTGGCCGCCGAGATCCGGCACGGTCGAGAGGCCGACTCCGCGACGCGCGCCCTCGCGCAGATCGTCGCCGCGCAGTTGGCGGTATTGCTCCCGACCGAAACCGTGTAGAGAAACAGAGCCGGCTCTCCGAGCCTGACCCTCCCGTTACGACCGGTTGCCTGTTGCCGGTTGCCTGTTGCCGGTGCTGGCCCTTGCGCACGGCTTCGGGGCGGTCCCGTTCGAGGCGCAGTCGAGCACCGGTTTGATCACGACGCGCAGCGGACCGACGTCGCGTCGCGCGACGGGGGGCGGCGGGGGCACGGGCAGACTCACGTCCGTGGCCGAGATGCTGCTGTCGCGGAACGGCAGCGTGAGGGGTGTTGCGGCGTGCGTCACGGTCGCCGCCGCCAGCACGCACGCGGAGACACCCAGACACACGACAGTCATGAGCACGGCCACCTCCTCGGATAACGGATTCGAGCGATACCGCTACTAGACGTGCCGGCGGAGGCCGTGGTTCGGCCTCCGTGCCCTCATGCCACGAAGCGCTGGCGCCGAGTGACGATTCGCTCGCCAGACGTGTTGGATGGCGTCTCCAGCGTGACGGTGATGGTCTGCGCCTGGCGGTTTCGCACGATCCCGACGGCGACGGTCTTGCCATCCTCCGCATCGCGCAGATGATTCGCGACGTCGCCGGCGTTCTTCACGGGCGTCCCATTGACGGTCGTGATCACGTCGCCAGCCTGGATTCCCGCTCTGGCGGCTGCCGATGCGTCGGCGACGTGTGACACCAGCGCGCCCTCCTTCACCCCGAAGTACGCGGCGAGCTGTTCTTCGAGCGGCTGGAGCGTGACGCCGAGCCGGCCGCGTGCGACGCGGATCCGCAGGCCGTCGGGCGCGTTCCTGAAGACGAATGGCTGGACGTCCCTGCCGGGGCCGATCTCGCGCCGGCGCTCCAGTTCCATCACGCGGCCCGGTTCGCGACGGAAGCTCAGCGTTCCCGCGGCCGGGGCCTCCGGTGTGATCGAGACGGTGTGTCGGTTCGTGCCCCTGACGTAGGCGATGGGAAGCGCCCGGCCGTCGGGCGACTCGCCGATCACGCGCGACAACTGACGGGCGCTCCTGATCCTCTCGCCGTCGACCGACACGATCACGTCCTTCGCGAGCAGACCTGCCTTTGCGGCCGCCGAACCGGCGGCCACCTCGCTCACCAACGCGCCCGTCACGCCGTCGAGCCCCGCGGCCTTCGCTTCCTCGGCCGTCACATCGCGTGTGCTCACGCCAAGCCTGGGACGGCCACCCAGTGCGAACTCCTGCGCGAGGTCGCGCATCTCGAGAGCCTGGGTGGCGAGCACCTCGACGTCGATGTCCTTCACGGCTTCCTCGGCCGCCCGCGTGGCCCGCTCGACGATGCGCTCGACGTCGACGATCCGCTCACGGTCCTCGCTCGTCGTCCGGGTGCCTGGCGCGTCCTGCCCGTACAGCGTCGGGCTTACGACGAATCCGCCGCTGATGACGATGGCTGCGGCTGCCACATTGGCCAACCAGAATCTGCTCTGCATTGTCGAACTCCTCCTTGGGACACCACGAATCACCTCGAGACCGCCACGTGCGCGGGTGGCGCCGGACGGGGCCGCCCCGCCCGCGCGCAGGCGCGTCTCCCGTACGAGTGCGTTTCGCGCCGAGGACGGGTGGGGCTGTCCGGCGACAGGACCCGCGCTGCGCCTCCGCAGACTCGGCTACGTGAGACGGTGGCGTGGGCCTGAAGGTTGACGAGGGCGGATTACACTTGTGACGGGCTGGCCGCTCGCCGCCCGTATCGGGCCGCGTCAGGAGAGATCACGTTGAGTCACGAAGGGCAGACCGTGTCGCCGGAGACACGAAAGCGACAGATCCTCGCCGAGGCCGAAGCCGCGGGCGTGAAGTTCCTGCGGCTGCAGTTCACCGACATCCTCGGCGTGATCAAGAACGTCGAGGTGCCAGACCGGCAGTTCGCCGCCGCGCTCGACGGGCACGTGATGTTCGACGGCGCGTCGATCGAAGGGTTCGTGCGCATCGAGGAATCGGACATGTTCCTCACGCCCGACCTGTCCACGTTTCGCATCTTCCCCTGGATCGATCCGTCTGGCGAGAAGGTCGCGCGCATCATCTGCGACATCACCAACCCCGACGGCACGCCGTTCACGGGCTGTCCCCGCCAGACCCTCAAGCGTGCCATCGAACAGGCCAGGTCGCGCGGCTACACCCTCAGCGCCGGCCCCGAAGCCGAGTTCTTCCTCTTCCAGACGCGAGACGACGAGCCCACCACCGAGACGCACGACGCCGCGGGTTACTTCGATCTCACGCCCGTCGATCAGGGCGAGGACGTCCGCCGCCAGATCGTCCTGATGCTGGAGCAGATGGGCTTCGAGGTCGAAGCCTCGCACCACGAAGCCGCGTGGGGACAGCACGAGATCGACTTCCGTCATGACGACGTGCTCACGGCCGCCGACAACGTGAGCACGTTCAGGTTCGTGGTCAAGAACGTGGCGCGCCGCAACGGCGTGCACGCGACGTTCATGCCCAAGCCGGTGTACGGCGTGAACGGGTCGGGCATGCACACGCACCAGTCGCTCATGCGCGACGGCGTCAACGTGTTCCACGACCCCGACGGCCCCTTCGCGCTGAGCCGCGTCTGCATGAACTACATCGGCGGCCTGCTCCAGCACGCCGAGGCGTTCTGCGCGATCACCAATCCGCTCGTCAACTCGTACAAGCGGCTCGTGCCCGGCTTCGAAGCGCCCACCCACATCGCGTGGTCCGAGCGCAATCGCAGCCCGCTCATCCGCATCCCCGCGCCGCGCGGCGCGGCCACGCGCATCGAGCTGCGCATGCCGGATCCCTCGTGCAACCCGTACCTCGCGTTCGCCGCGATGCTGCGCGCGGGTCTGGACGGCATCGACAACAACCTCGACCCCGGCGCGCCCGTCAGCAAGAACATCTACAAGATGTCGCACCGCGAGCGCCGATCGCTGCGCATCGACGAGCTGCCGCCGAACCTCGACGCCGCGCTCGACCAGCTCGAACGGAGCGCGTTGATGCGCGACACGCTCGGCGACCACATCTTCGAGGCCTTCCTCGAAGCCAAGCGCCGCGAGTGGTTCGAGTATCTCCAGCAGGTCAGCGCCTGGGAAATCGCGCGCTACCTGAAGGTCTACTGACCGCCTGCCGATGTAGCAGGCATGGATGGCATGCACGTACTGCTGGCAGACGATGACGAGTCGGTCGCGATGGTGGCGCGGCTGGGTCTACGCCGTGCGGGCCATACCGTGACGCTGGTCGAAGACGGCGCGTTGGCGCTCGCGGCCGCGCGCGAGGGGCGATACGACGCCGTCGTGCTCGACTGGAGCATGCCCGGCATGGACGGTATCGACGTGTGCCGCCACCTGATGGCCGACGCGTCGTGGACGCGTGTGCCGATCGTGTTCCTCACGGCCGCCACGCACGCCGGTGCCGCAGAGGAGGCTCGTGCCGCCGGTGCCGCCGGCATCGTCGCCAAGCCGTTCGATCCGATGACGGTGGGCGAGGCGATCAGCCGGCTGGTCTCCGCCGCGCCGTGACGCCCCCGCCCGCGCGGCGCCTAGGCCACGGCCGCTTCGAGTAAGCGGATACTTCCCTTCTCCGAATCGACTTCGGCCTGTGCACCGATGGGCACGATGAACTGCCTGTCGATGTGGCCGATCTGCGCGCCTTCCCACGCCGGCACGTTCAACGGCTTCAGGTAGTGGTCGAGGATGTCGCCGATGGTCAGCGATCCGTAGCTGCCTTCGCCAGGCGTGCACCTGGTGCAGCGGCCGAAGATCACGGCCTTCACCTGCGACAGGATGCCCGCGAGTTTCAGCTGCGCGAACATCCGATCCACGCGATAGGGCGCTTCCTGCACGTCTTCGAGGAACAGGATTGCGCCGGTGAAGTCGGGCAGCAGTCCCGATCCGATGATGGTCGTCAGCACCGTGAGGTTGCCGCCGACCAGGCGTCCGCTCGCGCGGCCGGCGACGATCGTCCGGATCCGGTTCTCCACGGGCACGAGGCGATCGCCTGCCGCGAGCGGGTTGGTCATCGTCACGGCCTCGCCCTGCATGAGGACGCGACGGAACCAGTCGACGTTGAAGCGGTTCCACTGCGAGGACCCGTTCATGCCGTGGAAGGTGATGAAGCCGCCCTTCGCGAACACGGGCAGCAGGAGCGCGGTGACGTCGCTGTAGCCGAGCAGGATCTTCGGATTGCGCGCGATGACGTCGAGATCCAGGTGCGGGAGCAGGCGCGCGCAGCCCCAGCCGCCACGCAGCGCATGCACGGCGTCGACGTCGGGATCGGTGAACATCTCCATCACGTCTGCCGCGCGATCCTCGTCGCGTCCGGCGAGATAGCCGTGCCGATCGAGCAGGTGCCTGCCGAGCTTCGCCTTCAATCCGAGCACCGCGAGCGACTCGACCACGATGTCGACGTCGATCGGATCCCACGTGGCCGACGCCGGGTCGACGACACCGACGATGCTGCCGGGGCGAAGGCGGCGGGGTTTGATGATGGCGCGGGGTTGCGCGGCGGCGGTGGTCATCGACAGCCCTGCCACGGCGGCCGGGGCCACGAGCGTGTGATGCAGGAACGCGCGACGCGTGTTCGGCATGCGCGAGATAGTACCCTGCTCGCGTGTCTGCGCGTCCCGGATCGTCGCGAATCGTCACGCTGGCCGAATGGCCCATCGTCGGGCTGTGCTTCGCGGTGCTGACCGTCGTCGCGTTCTGGCCGCTGCCCGTGCAGTGGCTGACGCACACGCACGCACACCACGACGCGTTGTTCAACATGTGGCGGCTGTCGTGGATCGCCGAGGCGCTCGCGACGCAGCCGTCGCGGCTGTTCGATCCCCCGATCTTCCATCCGGCGACGCGCGTGCTGGCGTTCTCGGATGCCGTACTGTTGCAGGGCCTCGTTGCGGCCCCGTGGCTGGCCGCGGGATTCGCCGTCCTGCCCGTCTCCAACATCGTCCTGCTCCTCGGTCCGTGGATGTCGGCGATGGGGACGTATCTGCTGGTTCGCGACATGCTGCGCGCGTCGGCGGGCGCGGAGTCGGCGACGCGATGGACCGACGCGCGCGTCGTCTATCCGGCGCTCGTGGCGGGAGCGGTGTTCGGCTTCCTGCCGTATCGGGTGGAGCACCTGATGCACCTCGAACTGCAGTGGTCGCAGTGGATGCCGCTCACGTGCTGGGCGTTGCTGCGCACGCTGCGCGACGGGCGCATCAGGGATGGCGTGCTGACGGCCGGCTTCGTGCTCGCACAGTTCCTCAGCTGCATCTACTACGGCATCTTCCTGGTGCTGGCGCTCGCGCTCGTGGCGCCGCTGCTGTTGCTCGCCAGGGAGCGGGCACGCCTCGGCGCGATCGCGCGCGCGCTGGCGATCGGGGCGGTCGTCTGCGCGGGGCCGCTCGTGGCCTACAGCGCGCCGTATCGCGCGAATCAGGAATCGCTCGGCGGACGCGGCACCGAAGAAATCGACACGTGGAGCGCCACGCCGGCGAGCTTCATCGCGGCGCCGCCGGACAACCGTCTGTATGGCGGCACCGCGGAGTGGGGCAGCGGGGAACGTCGGCTCTGGCCCGGCGCGATCGCGATCGTGCTGGCTCTCGCGGGCGCGTGGAGTGCACGTCGTATCGCGGCGACGAGGATGTTCGCGGCGATGCTGATGCTGACGTCGGCGCTGGCGATGGGCACGCACACGCCCGTGTATCGCGTGGTGCTGGCGATCGTGCCGGCGCTGAACGGACTGCGCGCGCCGGCGCGGTTCGGGATGGTCGCGGCGCTTGCGCTCGCCGTGCTGGCGGGCCTTGGTGCGGCATACGTCGTGGCGCGCGTGGCGCGCGGCTGGCGGAGACATGCCGTCGGCGCGGCGTTGCTCGCGTGTCTCGCCGTGGAGTACGCGTCGGTGGTGGGGCCGCTGTACCAGTGGATGCAGCGCACGCCCGTGTACGCGATGTGGCTCCGCGGACAGCCGTCGGGCACAGTCGTCGATCTCCCGATCGCGCGGGCGCACGCGCTGCCGCAGCATGAAGCGGAGTGGAGTTTCTACGGCCGCACGCACGGTCATCCGCTGGCCAACGGCTACAGCGGCTACTACCCGCGGGCATATCTCGCGCTGCTCGGGACGATGATCAGGTTCCCGAACGCGGAGAGCCTCGACGCCCTCCGCGCGCGTGACGTCCGCTACGTCGTGGTCCACGAAGATCGCTACGAACCCGCGGACCTGATCGACTTCGACGCTCGCCTCCGTGCGACGCCGGGCATCCGGTTGGTCGGCCGTTTCCCGGACCCGACATACCCCGCGGCGATCTACGAGATCGACGTGCCGAATGTCGAATGACGAATGACACGGGCCGGGCTTGCCCGGCCCGTGAGGGCGCTACTGCTGCTGGCGGCGTTCGGCCTCCCGCAACTCCGCGAGGGCGCGACCGAGGTTGCGGATCTGTTCGCCGTACTGGGCCCAGTCGCCGGCGCGCTGGGCGTCCATCGCGCGACGGTAGTACGTGTCGGCCTGCTGCACGAGCGTGCGCATCTCCGGCGTCATGGCCGGCGTCGGCGTGCCGGGCGTCGGGGCCGTGCCTGACGACTGCGTGCCGGTGCCCGCCGGAGTCGTCGTGCCCGGCGCGTCGCCACCGGCCGGCGTCTGCCTGAGCATCGCGGCCATCGACGCGGCATCGAGCGGCGGCGTTGGCGGCGGCGTCGATCCATCGGCCGGGAACAGGCGGTCGAGCGCCTTGCTCAGCGTCTCTGCCATCACGATCCGATCCTGGTGCGCGACGATGACGCGATTGAGCTCGGGGATCTGTCCACCGGACGCGCGGAGATAGAGCGGACGGATGTAGATGAGCGACTCCTCGATCGGGATCACCAGCAGCGTGCCCTGGATCACCTGCGAGCCCTGCTGGTTCCACAACGTGATCTGCGGGGCGATCGCCTGATCCTGGTTGATGCGCGCCACCACCTGTCGCGGGCCGAACACCACTTTCTGCTTCGGGAACTGGAAGACCGCGAGCTTCCCGTAGTGTTCACCGTCGCTGCGCGCGATCATCCACGCGGCGAGGTTGTCCTTCTGCCGTGGCGTGAACGGGAGCATCTGGATGAACTCGGCGCCGCGCTCCCCGGGGAGCTTCATGATCGTGTAGTACGGCTCCATGCGCACGGGCCTGTCGCCGCTGTCGATCGACGGGATCTCCCACTGGTCTTCCTTGTTGTAGAAGACCGCCGCGCCCTGCATGTGGTATGTCGCGAACATCGCGGCCTGCACGGCGAAGATGTCCTGCGGATAGCGCAGGCGTTGCCGCAGCGCGGCAGGCATGTCGTCGAGCGGCTGGAGCAGGCCGGGGAAGATGCGGCCGTACGTCTGCGCGATGGGGTCGGACGGGTCCACGAGGTAGAAGCGCGTGGTGCCGTTGTAGGCGTCGATGACGACCTTGATCGAGTTCCTGATGTAGTTGATGGAGTTGTTGGACACCGACGTGTTGGCCGCCGACGCGATCGCGCTCGCGTAGGGGTAGCGGCTGCTCGTGGTGTAGGCGTCCTGGATCCAGAAGAGCCGACCGTCGGCGATCGCGAGGTACGGGTCCTGATCGTAGGTGAGGAACGGGGCGATCTTGCGCACGCGTTCGCTGATGCGGCGGTAGTAGATGACGCGGCTGTCGGGCCTGAGGTCGTCCGAGAGCAGCGCCTTGCCGGAGCCGAACCGGATCGCGAACATCAGCTTGCGCCAGAGCGTCCCGATGTCCACGCCGCCCGTGCCGCCGTATTCGGTGAAGACGTTGTCGTCGCCAGACGGGTAATGGAATTCTTTCGTGTTCGTGCGCACGAACACGTGGTCGTTCGAGAGCTCGCCGAAGTAGATCGACGGCTCGGTCACCGTGAGATCCACCGTCGATTCCGGCGGCAGATTCTTGATGAACAGGATCGGCAGGCCCTCGGGCGTGACCTCGTTGACGGGGCCGAGCGTGAGGCCGTAGCCGTGCGTGAACGTCAGCTGTTCGTTGATCCACGTCCGGTTGGGCAGGCTGTCGGAGTTCAGCTCGCGTGCAGACAGCATGATCTGCCGGTACCGGCCGTTGATCGTGTAGCGATCGTTGTCCACCGACACGAAGTCGTAGTACGTGCGGATCTCCTGGATCTGCGAGAACGTGTCGAGCAGCGGCTGGTGATCCCACAGCGGCACGTTGTCGATGGTGTCGGTGTTGCGATCGAGGTCGGCGCGCGTGAGCGTCGCGTCGCCGGAGAGCTGGCGCTCCTCCACGGCGTCGAGCCCGAACGCCTTCCGCGTGGCGGCGATGTTGTGCTGGATGAACGGCGTCTCGCGCACCTGCTCGTTGGGCGCCACGTAGAAGCGCTGCACCGTGGTGGCGTACACCGTGCCGCCGAGCGAGGCGAGCATGTACCCGCCCACGGCCAGCGCGATGGGCCATTGGCGCGCGCTGAACGCCTGGATGACGGCGAGCACCGCCCCCGCGAGGCCGACGCCGGCCAGGATGCGCAGCGCGGGGATGCGCGCGTGCACGTCGGTGTACGACGGTCCCGTGAAGAGCCCCGAGGGCTCGAACAGCCGCTGCGGAATCTCGAGCCAGTCGCCCATCGCGAGCGCGACGAGGAAGAGTCCCACCAGCAGCGACAGGTGGCGGCGCGTGCTCTCGGTGATGAACACGCCGCGGTCCATGCGCAGGCCGAGGTTGCCCGCCAGCGCGTACGCCACGGCCGTCGTGACGAGCGTGAGCAGGGCGATCGCGAACAGCAGCCGTTGCGCGAGCGAGAGGAACGGCCACTGGAACAGGTAGAACGACACGTCGCGCCCGAGCACCGGGTCTGCCTGTCCGAACGGCACGGCCTGCGTGTACGCGAGATAGCTGCTCCATCCCGACGAGGCGTAGCCGGCCAGGAGCAGCGCGAGCAGGCCGGAGATCAGCCACACCACCGGCCGCAGGCGACGCGGCTGCAGGGAGATCGTCCGCGGACCTTCGGGTGTGACCACCACGATGTTGCGCAGCGGCACAGCGCTCAGCGCGACGAAGAAGTTGAATGCGAGAAAGGCACCGGCCAGCACGAACACGACGCTCCCCATCGCCGACCGCGTCGTCAGCGACTTGAGGAAGACGGCGCGATAGCCGACCTCGCCGAACCACAACCAGTCTGTATAGAACTCCGCGAACGACGGAATCGCCATCAACAGGAACACGGCGAGGGCGATGAGCGGTGCGCGGGAGACGTCTCGGAGAGCCATGGGAATCGGCCTATTGTAGGGTGTCTTCCCGTGGTCCCGGTCGCGCGACGTGCCAGACGTCGTGCGTCAGTCCCGCGTGCAGGACGGCTCCGCGCCGGAGCATGCCCACCCTGCGCGCCACTCGCTGCGACGGGCCGTTCTCCGGCCTGATCAGGGCCACGATCCGGAGAGCGTCGGTGTGACGCCACGCGAGCCGGATGCAGGCACCCGCGGCCTCGGTGGCGTAGCCCTGTCCCCACGCCTCGCGACGGAAGTGGTACCCGAGTTCGAGGTGGGTGGCGCCGCCGAACGTGCGGATTTGCAGGCCGCAGTCGCCGAGAAAGGCCGACGAGGCCCCCTCGTCGCGCAGCACCGCGAGCAGGCCGGTGCCATGCTCGCGGTACCGATCCATCGTCCGCCAGAGCCACTGCGACGCTTCGGTCCGCGTCATCACGCGAGGGAAGTAGCGCATGACGACAGGGTCGGCCAGCATGGCCGCGAGGTCGTCGAGGTGCGCCGGCACGAGCGGTACGAGCCGCAACCGCGCCGTCAGAAGCGGCACGTGCTCGTGCAGGCGGAGTGGAAATGTCAGCGCGGGCCCCGCGCCAGGGACTCGAGGTAGGCCAGGCCCGCCGGGACGTTCCTGTCCGGATCGTGCGACTCCTCCTCGATGATGTGCCACTGCACCGACGTGCCGCGGGCGGCTTCGACGGCGCCCTTCACGTCGACTTCGCCCGTCCCGAGCGCCACGCTGCTGTCGTCGGGGGCGCGGCCCGTGAAGTCCTTCTTCGTGCCCTTCTTCATGTCCTTCATGTGCGTGAGCACGAACCGATCCGGATACTGCTTCAGCAGCGCGACGGGACTGGCACCGCCGTGGTGCGCCCAGAAGATGTCGAGCTCGAACTTGACGTTCTTCGGATCGGTCTGCGCCACGATCGTGTCGAACAGGGTCCGGGTCGGCGTGCCGGGCGCGAACTCGAATCCATGCGCGTGGTAGAAGAACTGCAGGCCCTTCGCTGCCGCGTGCGTACCCGCCGCGTTGAACGCCGCGATGGCCGCCTTCGCGTCATCCGAATCGAAGGTCCCCTCGTGCGGGAACCACGCGTTGCCCACGTACTGCACGCCGAAGAACTTCGCATCGTCAAGGACCGCGGCCGAGTCCGTGGGGCTGGCGAGGAGCTTGATGTCGGTGTGCATCGAGACGGGCGTGAGGCCGGCCTTCGTGAGTTCGTCCTTGAACTGCTCGCGCGAGAGGCCGTAGGTGCCGGCCAGTTCCACGAAGGTGAACCCCATGCCCTTGATCTTGGCGAGCGTGGCGGGCACGCCGTTGGTCTTGAAGCTCTCGCGGAAGCTGTAGAGCTGAAGGGCGACGGGATTCCTGTACAGCGGGGCCTGCGCCGCATGGGCGACCGCGCCGGCCGCCGGCAGCGGCGTCTCAGGGGCGAGCGCGCCGGCGCCCGCGAGTGCGGTGGCGACGATGGCGACGAGTACGGAGTGACCGAGACGCATGTGATGAGCTCCTTGTGGCGAGAACACGACGAGTATATCGACTGCGATGTGCCGGCATCGGGTATGCTCGTGCGCGAATCCTGCAGATGTCCTGTCGCGGCGCTGATACCTGCGAGCAAGGACCATTGGCCCGCACGTCGGGCCCCTGTGTGAAATGGGAGGCACGATGAACGATGTGAACGAGACCCTCGACGCCGCCAGCCCGGTCGTCGCAGACGTGGCGACTGCCGCCGTCCCCGAGGCGCCGCCGGCACCTCCTGCGGAGCCGGCAGCCCCGGCGCCGGTTCCGGCCCCCGCAGCGAAGGCGGCCCGGCCGCGCAAGCGGGCCGTGAAGAAGGCCGCGAAACCGGCGAAGAAGGCCGCGCCCGTGAGGAAGGCGGCGAAGAAGGCCGCGAAGAAGGCCGCAACGAAGGCGCCGCGTACGCTCAAGCAGGCGGCCAGGGCCGCGAAGAAGGCCGTGCGTACGGCACGCAAGGCCGCGGGCAAGGCCGTCGGGTCTGCGAAGAAGGCCGCCAGGCGCGCGGCGACCACCGCGTCGCGCCTCGCGAAGAAGGCCGTCCGCGCAGTGAAGAAGGCCGCACCGAAGAAAGCGGCGAAGAAAGCCGTGAAGAAGGTCGCGCGGAAGAAGCGCTGACCCGCGTGTCATAGCGGGTCGTATGACAGGCGCAGTCCTTGGCTGCGCCTGTCGTGCATGGCACCATCCTCCTCGTACATCCGGAGTGGCGCGGCAACGCGCCCGGCAACCCCGGCAACACGCCAGGGTGCCCCGATGTCCGGGACCGTCCCGACATCGATGTGGCGACAGCACGAACGCTGTCGCAAGCGCGTGTTCCATGCCTCGCCGGCATGGCGGCTGCTCCGGACCGTTCTCGTTCGAGGAGCCGTCATGTGTCTTGATCCCCGCCCCGAGTTCCTGTCGCGCGCCGCTCGTTCCGCTCGTCGTCTCACGCGTCGTGCGCCGTCGTTCGGGGCCCAGCTGTTTGCCGGTGGCTTGCCCGCGTCAGCGCCGGTCGTGCGCGCGCCCGCGCTCTGGGCGCTCGACGCGCTGGCCGGCGACGATGAGCTCGTTGCGCGTGGCTGGATCGTGCTGAGCCGCGAAGCGTAAGCCACGGGCAACGGTCCGGCGTCGGACGCCGGCCGGGACGACCTGCTACGATCCACGGGTGAGTACCCACCCCGAACCCGAGACCACGATGGGCTTTGCCGCCCTCGGCTTGTCTCCGGCCCTGGTCTCGGCGGTTTCCGCCCTCGGCTACGAAGAACCCACCCCCATCCAGCGCGAGGCCATCCCCGTGCTGCTCGATGGCAGCGACGTGCTCGGCATGGCCGGCACCGGCACGGGCAAGACGGCCGCCTTCGCGCTGCCGATGATCGAGATGCTCGCGCGCAAGGGGCCGAAGAGCCTGGCGCCGCGCGGTCTCGTGCTCGTCCCCACGCGCGAGCTCGCGATGCAGGTGGCCGAGGCCCTGCACAAGTACGCGCGAGGCACGACGCTCGCCGTCGCGCCGCTCTACGGCGGTGCGCCGATGGACGTGCAGATCCGCGCGCTTCGCCGCGGCGTCTCGATCGTGGTCGCCACGCCGGGCCGCGCTCTCGACCATCTGCGCCGCCACACGCTCGACCTGCGCGCGCTGCAGGTCGTCGTCCTCGACGAGGCCGACGAGATGATCGACATGGGCTTTGCCGACGACATCGAGGCGATCCTCGCCAACGCACCGGAAGAGCGGCAGACGGCGCTCTTCGCCGCGACGATGGCACCGCGCCTGGAGTCGATCGCGGCCACGCACCTCACCGACCCCGTTCGTGTGGCGATCGCGAAGGAGAAGCGGGCGCCGGGCAAGCTGCCGCGCATCAGACAGGTGGCCTACCTCGTGCCGCGCATGCAGAAGACGGCGGCGCTCGGGCGCGTGCTCGACGTGGAGACGCCGTCTTCGGCCATCGTGTTCTGCCGCACGCGCACGGAGGTGGACGAGCTCACCGACACGCTCGCGGCGCACGGCTACAGCGCCAAGGCGCTGCACGGCGGGATGGAGCAGAAGGCGCGCGATCGCGTCATGCAGTTGTTCCGCAGCGGGCAGGCGGACGTCCTCGTGGCCACCGACGTCGCCGCGCGCGGGCTCGACATCGATCACGTCTCCCACGTGGTCAACTACGACCTGCCGATGACGCCGGAGGTGTACGTCCATCGCATCGGACGCACGGGACGCGCCGGCAGGGAAGGCATGGCGATCGCGCTCGTGGATCCGCGGCAGCACAGGGCGCTGCGGCAGATCGAAGCCACGACGCGGCAGAAGATCGAGATCCTGCAGGTACCCACCGAAGCCGATCTGCAGGCGCGTCGTCTCGACACGACGCTGGCGGCGGTCCGCGCGCAGATCGTGGAAGGCGGTCTCGAACGGGCGCGGGAAGTCGTGGATCGCCTGGCGCAGGAGTTCGACGTCCTCGACGTTGCCGCGGCGGCGATCCGGCTGCTGCACGACGATGCGACCACGGGAGCCACAACGCCGCCGCGCGGGAAGGGCAAGAAAGCAGGTGGCGACGCATCCGCGCCCGAGGGGCCATCGCTCGATGAAGCTCTTGCCGAGGCCGCGCGTGCCGAGCGCCAGCGACCGCCTCGTCGCGAGGGTCCCTCGTCTGGAGGAGGCAAGTACCAGGCGAAGGCCGGTGCGCGTCAGGCAGGGAAAGGTCCGCGTGGCGCGTCCGGCCCGCGCACGTCGCTGCACCTGAACATCGGCAAGGAGGCGGGTCTGCGGCCGGCCGACCTGGTCGGCGCGATTGCCGGTGAAGCCGGCGTCGACAGCGGCGTCATCGGCGCCATCCGCATCACCGACACGTCGTCCACCGTCGACGTTCCCGCCGCCCTCGCCACGCGCATCATGATCTCCCTCCGCAACGCCAAGGTGCGCGGGCGAAGGGTCATGGTGAGGAAAGAACGGGAAACCGGCAACCGGCAATCGGCAACCGGCAACCGGTAGGGGCCGGGCAAGCCCGGCCCGCGAAGCCTCACGTTCAGGGGACGACCACCGTTCTGACGTCACGTGTGGTGGTGTTGCCGCTGAAGTCCTGTGCCCACACACGGACGGTGTATGGGCCCGGCGGGAGTGTCGTCGTGTCCCAGAAGCCCTGCGCGGCGACGCCGTTGTCGTATGTCGTCGTGACGACGTAGAGGAACTGCGTGCGCACGGCACCGTAGACGGGGATGCCGCTGCCATTGGCGTAGACGAGTCGCGGCGCGTCGGGGAACCGCGGCATCCTGTCGAACAGGATCGTCGAACGCGGCGGCGCGGCGCCCGCGACCGGCGTGCCCGTTGCGTCGATCACCTGATACCCGAGGCGACTGAGCCCGAGACGGCGATGCGCCTTGTTGCCGTCAGCCTGATCCCACGCGTCGACCACCACGCGGACGCGACCGCGCACCAGCACGGGTTCGAGCGGGGGCCGTCGCGTGAGGCGCCTCGCGCGGCCTCGCCCCACCACCGGACCCGGACGATCCGGGTTGAGCGGCTGCCAGCCCTCGTCGAAGAACCGCACGCCGCTCGCGGCGATCGTCGGTGCGATCGTGTCGCGGAACTGCAGCAGCCTGAAGCGCAGCGGATCGTGTTCCTCGCCCGGCCAGCCGACGTTCACGTGGACGTGGTTGAAGGCGTTCACGCTGCCGACCACGTCGCCGGTGGTGAAGCGCGCGCCACGCATCGCGCGCATGCGCACGAGCGCACCAGACGCGTCGTACACGGGCGCGAAGCGCAGGCGATCGAGGTTGGCGTCCCGCCGCATGCGGCCAACCCTGATGTGGACGTACGCGATGTCGCCCACGCGCACACCCTCGTTGAGCGTGCCGTACGCGAAGGCCGACAGCGGACTGCCGACGACGCCGTCGCGGATGGCGCGCACCGGCGTGCCCTGTTCCTCCCGCACGTCGAGTCCCGCGTGGAAGCGCTCCTGGCCCGCTTCTCCCCGCGCTTCACCGAACGTCCCCGCGACTTCGTGAGGGCCGTCCATCGGCGCCACGGGCCACAACAGCGGCGTCCGTGCGAACGCGGCCGTGTCGAACGTCGGTGCCGCGCGTGGCGACTCCGGCGTCGGGATGTCGATGGTCGTCCACGGCCAGTGGCGTACGGGCGGCGCGTCCGGATGCACGCGCATGACCGTACGCACGAGCGCATTGCCGGCATCGGCGACAAGCAGGTGCGTGGATGCTGACGTCTCGTCATGGCGCACAGCGATGGACGACGAGCGCCTGAACCGCGCCTGGTCACCGACACCGTCGGCGAAACCCGGCTGGCCTCCCGCGATCGTGCGTGCGGTGCCAGCGCCATCGACGATGATCACGCGCCCGGCCTCGTCAGCGATGTAGACGTCGTGCGACAGTCCGCCTTCCCCGACGGTCCTGGAATCCTCTACGGAGCGAACGGGTCCCAGCCCGTTCGACGGTATCGTCACGCCGATCGGGCGCACGAGCGTGATGTCCGGCGTGGCGAGTGTCGACACGGTGCCGTCGGGAGCGACGATGCGCACGGCGCCGTTGGCCATGTCGGCGACGAGGATGCGACCCTGCGCGTCGACGGCAACGCCCGTCGGGGTATCGAACCTGGCGATCGACGCCGGTCCGTCGACGTATCCCGCCGATCGAGGTCCGGTTGCCGGCACACCCTCGGCATCGTCGCCACCGGCGATCGTGCGCACGGACCCGTCGGGATCGATCGCGCGAATCCTGTCGTTGTAGGTGTCGGCGACGATGATGCGGCCGTCCGCATCGACGGCGATGCCGAGCGGCCCGCGGAATCGCGCGTCTGCGGCGGCGCCGTCCACGTAGCCCGGCACCCCGTTGCCGGCCAGCGTCGTCACGGTGCCATCCGGCGCGATCCGTCTGATGGCGTGGTTGCCGGTGTCTGCCACGACGAGTGAGCCGTCTGGCGCGATCGCGATCCCCGACGGCGTTGCGAAGCGCGCCTCGCCACCGCGTCCGTCCGCGAAGCCGCGTGTGCTCCCGGCAAGCGTCGTCATGCGTCCGCGCGCGTCGATGCGATGGATGCGATCGGACGTCCCCGCGTCGCTGACGAAGATCGAGCCGTCGGCGGCCACGGCGATCCCGAACGGCTCGCTGAAGCGTCCATCGATCGGCAGCACCTTCACGGCGCCGACCCACGGTCCCACGTCAACCGGTTCCCGTGTCCACCACCACGCCCCTCCCATCCCGATGGCAGCAGCGAGTATCAACAGCAGTGCGAGTGGTCCGGGCCTCTTCACCGATCTCAAGACAATGCAGTGTAAACGGCCGGCAACCGGCAACCGGCAACCCGGCAATGGGCAACCGCTCATCCAGCGATGGGTGATCGAGGGCCGCCCGGCGTCGGCGTCTTCGGTTGCCGATTGCCGGTTGCCGGTTGCCGGCACATGGCGCATCCTTCAGGAATGCGACACGCGGCTCTTGCGCTCATCTGTGTGGTCGTCTCCTGCAGCGGTGCGTTCGCGCAGGCAGGGGCACCCTCGCTCATCACGCCGTCGCAGCTCGAGCCGATGCTCGGCGATCCCGCACTCGTTCTGCTGCACGTGGGCGACAAGGCGGGATACGACGCCGAGCACCTGCCGGGGGCCAGACACGTCGAAGTGCGCGCGGTCTCCGCCGCACCGCAGGACGGCGGCTTGACGACGCAGTTGCCGGAGCCGGACGTCCTCGAGTCGCAGCTCGAAGTCCTCGGCATCAGCAATACCTCGCGCATCGTCCTCTACATGGCGAAGGATGCCGTCGCGCCCGTCACGCGCATCGTGTTCACGCTCGACTACGCGGGACTCGGCGGACAGACGATGGTGCTCGATGGAGGGCTGCCCGCGTGGAAGGCGGCGGGCAAACAGGTGACGGCCGACGTTCCGCCTGCACCCGTCCCTGGCACGCTCACGCTGCGTCTCCAGCCCGAACGCGTGGCGGATCTGCCGTGGGTCCAGGCGCACGCGGGCAAGCAGGGCACCGTCGTGCTCGACGCGCGACTGACCGAGTTCTACACGGGTGACAGCGACAACAACGGGCGCATCCCGCGTCCCGGTCACGTTCCCGGTGCAGTGAGTGCGCCGTATCCCGCGTTCCTGCGTCCGGATGGCACGTTCAAGTCGCGCGAGGAACTCGACGCGATGCTCAAGGCCGCGGGTGCCACGCCCGGCGGGACCGTCGCCACCTATTGCCACGTCGGCCAGACGGCGACGGTGCCGTATTTCGCGGCCCGCGTCCTCGGTTACGACGCCCGCGTGTTCGACGGGTCCTACGAAGAATGGGCCCGCACGTCGAACGTCCCGGTGAAGACAGGCCCCACCCCGTAGGGAACGAGCGGGCCTACGAGTCGACCAATACCAGGGTCGGCACGCCATCGACTGCGGCGCACACGATGGCGTGCTGCGCGCAGCGTTGCGCGATCGCGACGGCCGTCGATGCGTCGAGACCGAGCACGAGCAGGCTGGGCTCTGGTGGCCACGCGCCTGACGGGTCGACGCCGGCACCTCGAAGCCACCGCCACCCGCCCGCGGACAGCGTGCGCTCGAGCGCGGCCATCGCAGCCTCGTTCCGTGCACGCGGCGTCGGTTCGCTGCGCGGATTCCACGCGGTGATGAACGCCGAACATGTCACGCCGAAGGCGCCGTGGCATGCGACGAGCGCCGCCGACGGCGTATCGACGCGCAGCACGAACGCGTACCCACCATCGTCGACGCGATAGTCGGTGCGGCGATATGCCGCGATCAGGTCGGCGTCAGGCGAGGTCATGCCCGGCCGATCGCAGGACGCCGAGAAATCGCTCCGTCGCCTCGATCCAGCGGACGACTTCCTCGCGCGTGGGCTGCAGTTCGTACGGATGGTGATGACATGCGCGGCTCAACAGACACCACGTGACGTAGCCTTCGCTCGCCGCGCCCACGTCCACGTACAGCCGCAACGCCAGGAACTGCCCGCGCGCCGAGGCGTCGACCATGGACCTCGCACGCCGCATCCAGAATTCGTCGAGCGAGAGCTCGATGGCCTGCCGTGCCAGTACCGCCGCGCCTCGACCCCACCAGTACGCGAGCGCCCAGTCGTCGCTGTCGACGAGCGTGCGGCTGTGCGCGAGCAGGGCTGTCGCGGCCGTCGTCACGACATGTGCCCTCGGCCCCGGAGCAGCTTCACCAGGGCATCGGTGCCGTCGATCAGTGCCTGCAACTCGCCCGTGTAGTCGCCGTGCGCGCCATCGAGGCACGCGCGGAACGTCGTCTTGTACGCAGGGCTGCGTCCCTGCGTCAGCGCGGACTCCACTTCGCCGCCGCGATCGGCATCGTCCATCAACGCCAGTGCCATCAGCTTGCGGAGTCCGATGGCCGACGTGAGCGCGTCCTCGACGTCGGCGTGACGATCGCCGCGTGCGAGTCGTCTGGCCCGCACCACTTCGTGGCAGGCCGCCTCGAGTGCGGATCGGCAGAAGTTCGGCACGAGACGCAGCTTGATCGCGTCGGGCATCTGCTCGGTCCGCGTCACGGCCACCGCATCATCCATGAGCATCTGCACGGGGCCGTGCGTGCGACGGATATCGACGATGGAGCGGGCCTTGCGGGTGATGTCGACGAACGTGGCGCTGATGGCGAGACGGCGCACGGCTTCGGGCAGCCGGTCATCGTGCGTGAAGACAATCACCTGATGCGTGCGCGCCACGTTGCCGAGCACGCGCGCGAGGCCCTCCACTTTCGACGGGTCGAGGGCCTGCACGGGATCGTCGATCAGCACGAACCCGAACGGCGTATCCGGCATCGTCGCGCGTGGGAGGAAGAGGCTGAGCGCGAGGCTGTTGAGCTCGCCCTGCGACATCACGCTCAGGGCCTTCGCGCCGTCGCCGTCGACCTTCACTTCGAGCTCGACGGCGCGGCGCGTGCGCGTGCCGACGACCTTGACGGCGCACAGCTCGACGTTGCTCTGCATGCGTAGCGTGGCCCAGTACTCGCGCGCCCTGTCTTCGATGGGCGCGAAGCGCTCGGCCCGGATCGTGACGATCTCGTCGCGCAGCCACGCGGCGGCCTTCTGCAGGTGCTTGCGCGCTTCGGCGGACGCCTGCGCCCTGACGGCGAGAGGCAGCCAGTCGCGCACCTTGTTCGCAACGGGACGCCAGATGTCCTCGCGCCTCACGAGCTCGGCCCGCGCGGCGGCGACGACAGGTGCGAGTCGATCGGCGATGGCACGCACGCCGTTCTCGATGCGGAGCGCAAGCGTCTCCGGGGCTTCGTCGGCGACGGGTGTCGCGAACGCGCGCCATGCGTCGAGCAGGCCCGCCGTGTCGATGCCCGCTGGTGCGGCGTCTGCAAGCGCGCGTGGAGGCGCGGCACAGAACTGCAACGCGCGGGCTCGTGCCCGCTTCAATTCCTCCGCGGCAGTCTTCGCGTCGGAGGCGTCGGCGCGCAGCTTCGTCGAGACGTCGGTTGTACGCGCGCGCCAGTCGTCGTGGATCACGCCGGGCGTGTCGCACACCGGACACGCGTTGTCCCGAGTCGAGACCGTGAATGCGAGTGCGGCATCGAGGAGCTCGGCGAGCTGCAGCGATCGGCCGGCGCTCAGTTCGGCGAGGCGACGGCTCTCGGCGTCGGCGCGGCGCAGCGCGTCGGCAAGGACGTGCGCCGTGTCGGCGCTCGGCGCGGTAAGCGTCGCCAGCGCCTTCAAGGCTGTCGAGTCCGTGTCGGCAGCGTCGTCGTACGTCACGAGCGCGTCGATCGCGGCCGTGTCCCACGTGCGTGCGCCGAGGAGCGCGATGACCTCTGCGAGACGCGCGTCGCTTGCGTGCGTCGCCACGTCGGACGCGAATGCGATCGCCTCCTTCGCGACCGCCTTGGCGTCGTCGTGCTTCTTCTCACGATCCGTTACCGCGTTCTTCACGCGCGTGCGCACCGTTTCGTACTCGTCCAGGCCGAGCCCGCGAACCAGCGCATCGTGCAGTTGCGAGTTCGCGTCGAACATGTCGCCGAGCTGCGAATAGGCGAGGAACGGAGGGTACTCGGTGGCGGCGCCGAGCCAACCCGTGTCGGCGATGGGCACCGTGGCGTCTGGCAGCTTCACGACCGTCTCGCCACTCGCCAGCGTGGCTTCATGGCCCCACTTGCGCGAGAAGGTCACGTGCCCGAGGCCTTCGACGGTCACCTCGGCGGCGATCAGCGGCGGGTTGGGTTCGTGCCGGTTGCGCCACCCTTCGCTGGCGACGGGCGTCGTGAACCGGGAGCAGGTGTTGGTGAAGAGCAGCTCTGCCGCTTCGGCAAAGCTGCTCTTGCCGGATCCGTTGCGGCCGCTGACCACCGTCAGTCCGGGCCCCTCGTTCAGCTTGAGCGCGCGCTCCGGCCCGATGCCCCTGAACGCCCTGACGCTGATCGACTTCAGGTACGCGCGCGACACGGGCGGCGACGGTTCGCCGCGGCTCTCTCTCGCGTGCCGCGTCTCGGCCCCCTCGTCGATCGCCGCCGCGAGTGCCTCATCGCCTTCGCAGGCATACGCGATGTACGTCGCGAACGGCTCCGTGTCCTTCCCGGCATCAGCAAGGCGTTGCAGCAGGTCATCCTGAATGGAAGGCATTGGAAGAGAGGATCATACCGACGTCGACGCAGGGGCTAAAGAAGCTGTGGGGAAATGGCGGGTCTTGTGCGGGCGCGGGTCCTGTCGCCGGACAGCCCCGCCCGTCCTCGGCGCGACAAGCGCTTGTACGGGAGACGCGCCTGCGCGCGGGCGGGGCGGCCCCGTCCGGCGCCACCCGCGCCGAGACGCCATTCTCTTCACAGACTCTTCAATCCGTTCTGGCACGGCGCGCGCCACGCAGCATGCTTTCGTCGCGGCGTAGTGACCGGGCTTGCTCGGCCCGTTTCTCCCTAACCGTTCGCTCAGCGCAACTTCTGTCTGGGAACCTGGAGTACGTGTGAGGGCGGGGTTGACAAGGTGGAAAACGTGAGCCGTGTACGACGGGCCCCCGCCCTCACAAGACCCGCGTTCTCTTTACAGACCCTTCAGCCCGTTCGACCACGCGGCGTGCCAGTGAGCCACGGGTTGAAACCCTTGGCCTCCATACAGAAGATGGTCTCCTTCGGCAGTTGGTCACCATCCTTGGATGGCAGGACACTCTGCGGGCGGCGATCACTGACTGCCGGACGACTTGTCCGCCGTAGCCCGAAGGGCGAAGGTGGAAGTCCGGCAGCTACGTGCGGCGGAGCCGACCGGTGCTTGGTGCTCGGTGCCCGGTGCCCGGTGGTCTGCCGCGCCGTAGCGCGTCAGCGCGGAGGCGGGCCCGGTGGCCGGATCAGTACGGATACAACCTCGCCACCTCCTCCGGTGAGGCGTTGGCGTGACGGAGGTGCGCGATCGGGCCGGGATCCTGGGTGGCCAGGGTGTCGATGCAGCGAGCGGCGGCGTTCGTGTCGGCGCGCGCGAGCGCCTCGTCGAGATCGGCAAGGGTGAGGTTACGCGATGCGAGCGGGTCGCCGCCATCCGCGGCCTGTTCCAGCAACGCCCGGCAGGCAGTGCCGGCCCAGCGGCTGGCGGACCAGCGCACGTGATCGGGAAGCGTGACGTCGGCGGCCATGCGAGCGGCGTTGTCGCGCGCCGACGAGTCGCCGGGATCCAGTAGCAGTCGTCCGCGCACGAGCGCGAGCTCCACATAGCGCGGCCCCAGCCCGCGATAGCCGCCCGACCCCAGCATGCGATCGTGGAACGCCTCGGCTCGCGCCAGCGACTCGCGATCGCGCAGGGCGCCTGCCAACCGCGCCCACTCCGATAGCGGATAAGCGACGTCCGCGTCCGCGTAGATGTCGGCGAACGCTCGCGCAAGCTGCTCCTGGGCAACCAGTGCGTCAGGCGCCCGTCCTGTCACCGTGTGAAGCCGCGCGAGCGCGCCACGCAGGCGCAACTCCGCCGGAGACGACTCCTCAATCGCGCGATCGAGGAGCGCCTCAGCGGCGTGCTGCACGACGTGCGCGTCGGGCGTGGCCGTGTCCGCACACTGCTGGACGAGATGCGCCACGACGTGCACCCGCACCATGCGCGGCCGTGCGGTCAGCCAGCCGGCAGGCGGCATGGCGATCGTCCCTGCGTTCACGGCATGACGCGTGGCGACCGCGTGCGCGAACGAGAGCGCGTAGCGTGCGTCCGGCGTGATGTCGGTCCAGCGGTCGAGCGCGATCCGCGCGCCCCGCCGGACGGGAGCCCAGTCGACGAGCGCGTCGCTGCCCAGCAGCGCCAGCCTGAAGAAACTCGCCGTGAGCGCGTCTCGCCGCTCGGGATCGGCCGCCGCGTCGACCAGCAGGGCCGACAGCCGATCGCCGAAGGCCTCTTCCACCGCCTGCGCGGCATGCGCCACGGGCACGACGCGCAGGCGCGACCGTGCGTAAGCCGAAGCTTCCTCGTACTGGCTGGTCGCCACGATGAGCCGTGTGACGTGCGGCGCCATGCGTACGATCCCGGCGATCTTCTGTTCGAGCCCACCGACGGGACCGACGTGTCCCGCGGCATCGACGGACGCAGACGCGATGACGTCGCCCGGCAACGCGCAGTGCAGCACGTCCGACGCGAGTCCGAGCACGAACGCGAGTCCGAACGACGGGCCATCGATGGGCGCGTGCAGATCCGGCACGCCGGGCGCATTGCGCACCGACGCCATGTACGCGATCGACGGCGGAGTCGATGTCGCGTCGTGCATGCTGTGCCAGAGCACGGGCAGTCCGCGTGGCAGCGCGAGGCCGGCGTCGCGCCACGACGCTCGCAGTGCAGGTCCGAGCGCAGGCCCGTGTTCGACGCTGTCCGTCGCGTGCCCGCGTGAGACGTGCCAGAGGACCACCGTGTCGTGCTGCACGGTCACGGCCGCCGTGGATCCGACAGCCGGCTCCGGCATCGGTCCACGCGCGGCGATGATGCGCGCCACGTCGGCCTCGCGCGGCCAGCACCACGGGCCGGCCGCCCAGGCCTCGTCGGCGACGTGCGGGCGCAACCAGGACATCAGAAGTAGTGTGCGTCGAAGTCGGTGCTGCCCCACCACGCCGCGGGATCGCCCAGCGCCACGCGTCGCAGCCGCTCATCGTCTGCGGCGATTGCGGCATGGAGGTTGATGCGGATCGCGCGGCCCGTCCTGTCGGCAGATTCGAGCGCCGCGTCGAGACGGTCGACGGCACCCGCTTCGTGCAGCAGCACGCGCACGCTCTCGATGTCGTCGCGCCGATGGCAGAGTCGACGCCAGCTGACCGACGCTTCAGAGAGATCGGCAGACAGCGTGTCGAACAGATCCGTGAGATCGTCGCCGAGCGCTTCGGCGCGCCGGACGGCCTGCTGTTCGAGCGCGCGGATCGACGCGGTGTCGAGCGTGCGCGCCCAGCGGCGTGGCGCCAGTTCCGCGTCGCTGACGAGATCCTGCAGGCGTCCGCTCGCGATGAGCGCGGCGACGTCCGCAGCGTCTGGCTCGCACAGGCGTGCGAGCTGGCCCGCGAGCGACGTGCGCGCCCAGGCGTCGGCGGCGAGTGCCTGCCCCAGTTGTTCCTGCATCCACGCGTCGTGTGTGTTCACCGTCCACTCCTCGACCGGAGGACCGGCCCACGCATACACCGGACGCAGCAGCAGGGCGCCTGCGTCGCGCCAGCCGACGACGAGCGGCGTGCCGCTCGCTGTCTCGATGAGGAAGCGCCCCGGCTGCTGGAGCGCGACGCGCGCGATGCCGGCGGCATCTGCCGCTTCGGCCTCACGCGCCCGCAAATCCGGCCGCACCTGGAACGCTGCTGCTCCTCGTGCGATGACGCGCAGCTGCGCGACTGCCGCGTCGAGTTCGATCCGCATGCCGAGCGCGTCCATCACCGGGCTGTGCGCCGGCAACAGCACCGACGGTGCGCCGGGCGTGCTCCCGAGCGCCGCGTGCGGCGAGAGGGTCGGCATCGCCAGGTGCTCGATCGGGCCGAGCATCTCGGGCCCGATGCCCATCGCGCGCAACTCCTCGTGCATCTCCGGTGCGGTGTTCATGATCCGTACTCCACGTCGGTCGCCGCGTCGCGTCTGTCGACACGCGGTGCGAACACCTCCGCCGCCACTCGCCGGACTTCGTGCTCGAGCTCGGGGCGGACCGCCGCGTGTACCAGCCACGCCGACAGCCGCGGGACGTGCGTAGGGGTGTTCGCCGGCACTTCGAGCAGGTAGCCGCGCGTGCGCTTGTGCCGCTGGTACACCCTGTTGCGCACCTTCACGAAGTCGCCGCGTCCGCCACTCTCGCGTGTGACGATGGCGTCGACGGTGAGCTCCTCGTCGGCGATGGCGCGCAGGTCGCTGACGTTCGCGAGGAAGCCGTCGGGGTTCTGCAGCGTGCGCGCGATCTCCGGGATCGCTCGATCGAACAGCACCGCCGCTGCTTCATCCAGCAGTGCCGCATGTTCGCCGGCGATGGCCACCTGCTCCGGCGTTTCGCGATCGATGGCGTCCACAGGCCTGACAGCCGCATCGTCGGCCGGCGTGAGCGACTCGAGTCGACGACGCTCGCGCTGCGTGTGCCGGTGCATGTCCTTGACGCGGTTGGACAGCGCTCGCATCAGGTACGCCTCGGCCTCGACGTCGGTGACCGTGTAGCGCCGCGGCCCCGGACGACTCTTCGAGAGCCTGATCAGCACGTCCTGCACCACCTCGTCCTGCCTGTCTCGCGCGCCCACGCGCCGTGCCAGCCGCACGAGTGCGTGGTACGCCACGATGGTGGCGTCTTCGCGGCGCTGCCGCTCATCTGGCGACAACGTGCCGTCGGCCGGAGCCATCTGGACCAACGCCTCCGACAGGGTCATGGCCCTGTGTGCGCCGGGAGCTGAAGCCTCTGGCCTCCATCCGACGTCATGTGGAGCGAACGGTCCGCCATGGCGTGAAGCGAGACGGCGGGAAACCCGTTCGTCAGCGAAGTTGACCCACGCGCCGCTGCCCACGGGGCGAAGACGACGCGGGCGGTGCGCGTCTGACGGCGCATCGCCCCTGGACGTGAAGACCAGACCCTACACGCCATGAATTCCGCGCGTGTCGGCGGCGAGCAGGTCGAGTGCGGCCGTCGCGATCGCCGGTACGTCCGCAGCGTCGACGTTCGTGAGCAGGGGAAGCAGGGGACCCGTCTCCGCGATGCCAGCGCCTTCCACGGCCTGGTGCAGCACGCGGATCGGGTTGATCGCGTTGCGGAGGTCCTCCAGCGGCTTGAAGACGGCGCGGATGCGTTCAGCTTCGGCCCAGTCCTGGCGCCTGACGGCTGCCAGCATCGCCTGCGACAGTCGCGGTGCCACGCACACGCAGCCGCTCGTGAAGCCGCCGAGCCCGAAGTCGCGTACATGGACGATGGCGGGCTGCTCACCGATGCCACTGATGATGCGGCTCGTGTCGACAAGGGAGACGAGCTTGCGGAGATACGCATCGTCTCCGGCATCGCGTCGCACCACGGCGTACTTGATCGCGCTGACGATGCCTTCCCGGTCGAGCGCGGCGACGTCTTCGGGCTCGATGTAGCCGTCGTTCTTCACGTACACGATCACCGGCACACCGGCCGCCGCCGCGAACTCGCGGATTCCGTTCGCCACACCCGTGCTCGTCGTGATCCCCTGCTGTGGCAGCACCATCACGCACGGGAACGCATGCCGGCGGATCACCTTCGCGTGCTCCAGCAGCAGCGCGTACGTCGGTCCGGCCGACGGCACCATCATCGTCTCCGGACCGGCGATCGCCGCGAGCATCGCAAGCGCCTCGTCGTACTCGCCGAGCGGCAGATGATAGAAGTTGGCGTTGCCGCCGTACAGCATCAGCGACACGCCGCCGGCTTCGAGGTGTCTGACGATGCGCGCGTTGGCATCGTGCGCGAGCGAACGGTTCGTCGCCCGCGCGAGAGGCGGCACGGCCATCACCGAACGGGCGAAGTGCGCGGAAGTCAGGGCAGTGGTCTGCATCAGTAGATGTCCGGTTCCGGCGTCTCGCCGCCGCGTTCGAGGAACGTGAAGTCGCAGCCGTCAGGGGCCTGCGACGTCTGGTCGACGAAGAGGCGGCTGTAGCCGCGCTCGTAGCGGCGCGGTGGCGGTGTCCATGCCGCGCGGCGTGCCGCAAGCTCCTCGTCCGGGACATGGAGCTGCAGGCGCCGTTCGGCGACGTCGAGCTCGATCGGGTCGCCGTCGCGCACCAGCGCCAGCGGACCACCGATCGCCGACTCTGGCGCCACGTGCAGCACACACGTTCCGTAACTGGTTCCAGACATGCGCGCGTCGGAGATGCGCACCATGTCGCGCACGCCCTGCTGCAGCAACTTCTTCGGGATGGGCAGCATCCCCCACTCGGGCATGCCCGGCGCGCCGACGGGGCCGGCGTTCTGCAGGACGATCACGTGATCGGGCGTGACGTCGAGATCGTCGCTGTCGATGCGCGCCTTCAGGTCGGCGTACGACGCGAAGACGAGTGCCGGACCCGTGTGCGCGGCGAGTCTCGGCTCCGCGGCCGTCGGCTTGATCACGCAGCCGTCCGGCGCGAGGTTGCCGCGCAGGACGAACGTCCCCCCTGCACGCGCCAGTGGACGATCCACGGGCCTGATCACGTCGTCCGACAGCACCTCGGCGCCCGCGATCGCGTCGCCGATCGTGACGCCGTTCACGGTGAGGGCGTCAAGGGCCAGGTACTCCCGCAACCGTGTGAGCAGCGCGGGCACGCCGCCGGCGTCGTGGAAATCCTCCATCAGGAACTCACCTGCCGGACGCAGGTTGAGGATCACCGGCACGTCGCGCGAGACGCGATCGAAGTCGTCGATCGTGAGGGCCACGCCCGCCCGCCGGGCCATCGCGATCAGGTGGATGATCGCGTTGGTCGATCCGCACATCGCCATGTCGGTGACCACGGCGTTGCGGAATGCACTCTCGCGAAGGATCGCCGACGGCCGCAGGTCCTCCCACACCATCTCCACGGCCCGTTTGCCGGCCGTTGCGGCCATGCGTGCGTGCGCCGAGTGGACCGCCGGTATCGTCGCGGCGCCAGGCAACGTGAGGCCCATCGCTTCGGCGATCGACGCCATCGTCGACGCCGTGCCCATCGTCATGCACGTCCCGGGCGAGCGCGCGATGCCCTCCTCCACCTGCCGCCACGCGCATTCGTCGAGGTTGCCGGCCTTGCGCTCCGCCCAGTACTTCCACACGTCGGTGCCGCTGCCCAGGCGCTCGGTGCGATACCGCCCCGCGAGCATCGGTCCCGCGGGCACGAAGATCGCCGGGAGATCCATCGAGGTCGCGCCCATCAGCAGTCCGGGTACCGTCTTGTCGCACCCGCCCATGAGGACGACACCGTCGATGGGATGGGAGCGGAGGACCTCCTCGACTTCGAGCGCGAGGAGGTTGCGGTAGAACATCGCCGTCGGCTTGACGAACATCTCCGACAGCGACAGGACGGGCAGCTCGACAGGGAATCCGCCCGCCTGCCATACGCCGCGCTTGACGTCCTCGGCACGCTCGCGGAAGTGCCCGTGGCACTGCTGCAGGTCGCTCCACGTGTTCAGGATCGCGATGACGGGCCTGCCTTCGGCGTCATCAGCGGCATAGCCCATCTGACGCAGGCGGCTGCGATGCCCGAAGCTGCGGAGGTCGTCCGGCGCGAACCAGCGCTGCGACCGGAGCTCCGAGACGGCGCGCCGCTGCGGGCCGTCCGGCGTGCGCGACGGGACGGAATCGTGGGAATCGGGCATTGCGTGGTTGGCAGGAACCGTCCGGGAAGTCTACGCTAACCGCCTCTTGAGTCCACTGCTCATCCTGGCGATCGCGCTGGCGATCGTGATCGTCGGCATCCTCGCGCTGCGGCTCCACGCGTTTCTCACGCTCATCGTGGCGGCGCTCGTCGTCGCGGCGCTGACCCCTGCCGGGTCGATCGAGCGGTACGAGTTGACGCGTGAGGGCCTGAGTGCGATCGAGGTGTCGCCTGATGGTGCGCGCGTGGCGGTACTGGCGCGCGGTGGCGCCATCGTGCCGGGGACGCGCTACGACGTCGTTCGGCTGGAACACGGCCGCACGCATCCGCACCGCATCGCGCGCGCCGAGCTCGCTGACGCCGACGGGGCCCGCGTTCCCGCCGACAGCCATACCGTCGCACGCCTGACGCTCACGGTCCTGGACGTCGAATCCGGCGCGCGCGTCACTCCCGGCGACTGGATCGCGCCTGCGACAGCCGCCCGCACTGCCGCGCGCATCTCGCGAGACACCATCGGCGCGCGTGTGGCGGCCGGGTTCGGGCGCACGACGCTCGACGTCGGCATCCTCATCGCCATGGCGTCGATCCTCGGTGGCTGCCTCATGGCCGCGCGCGGCGCCGAACGCATCGTCGTCGCGTTGCGCGACGCGCTCGGGACGGAGCGCACGCCGCTGGCGTTCCTCACGAGCGGGCTCCTGCTCGGGATCCCGATGTTCGCCGAGGCCGTGTTCTACCTGCTGCTGCCGCTCGCGAAGGCGATGTGGATGGAAACGCGCCGCCGCTACGTGCTGTTCGTGCTGGCCATCGTGGCCGGCGCCACCATGACGCATTCGCTCGTGCCACCGACGCCGGGACCGCTGTTCGTGGCCGAAGCGATGGGTGTGTCGATCGCGTTGATGATGCAGCAGGGCCTGCTCGTGTCGGCCATCGCCGCGGTCTTCGGGTACGCGTATGCGGTGTACGCCGACAGGCGATGGGGACACGAGATTCAACCTGCGGCGCAGACGCTGGACGCCGTACCCGCGGTCGACGCGCCGCTGCCACCGCTCGTCCTGTCGCTGCTGCCGATCCTGCTGCCTGTCGTGCTCATCAGCGCCGATTCCGCGCTGGCGAGCGCGTCGTACGGCCTGCCTGCGTGGATCGTCCAGGCCGTGCGGGTACTCGGCGACAAGAACCTCGCGCTCACGATCTCGGCGGGCGTCGCGATCGGTCTGCTCGCGTGGTACGCCCCTGTCGCGCCGGATGGCGTGGCGCAGGGGCCGCTCGCCGCGTCGCGTGCCGACGCCGTGCGGCGGGCCGTGCGCGACGCCGTCGTCGAAGCGGGGGAGATCATCCTCGTCATCGGTGCCGGTGGTGCGCTCGGGGCGGCGCTGCGTCAGGCCGGCATGGCGGAACTGGCGGCGGCGACGGTGCCCGAGCAGAAGCTCCTGTTGTTACCGATCGCATGGGCGATCACCGCGCTGGTGCGAGTGGCGCAGGGGTCGGCGACAGTGGCGATGATCACGGCCGTCGGCATCGCCGGCCCCATCGCGCTGGCGGGCGATCTCCCGTATCACCCCGTCTACGTCGCCGTGGCGATCGGCGCGGGGTCGAAGATCGGCATGTGGATGAACGACAGCGGCTTCTGGGTGATCGCGCGCATGAGCGGCATGACCGAGGCCCAGACGCTGCGTACCGCGAGCGTGATGGTCTTCATCGAAGGCTGCGTCGGCCTCCTCGTCACGATGATCCTCGCGGCGACGTGGCCGTTGGTGTGAAGAACCTGCAATGCCGAATGCCGAGGACAGGACACCGGCAACGGGCAACCGGCAAGCCGGCAACCGGACACCCAAGTGCATGCCGGTGTCACGCCACCCACACCTCGTGTTCTACGTCGATCGTGAAGCCCACGTCGACGTGTGGCGTGTCCTGCACGGTGAGCGCGACATTCCATCGTGGATGAAAACACCGGATCACGCCTGAGCCCGAGCGAGCCGGAAGCCGCTCATGGGCGAATGAACAGCGAAGCGTCGCTGTTCGGCTGCCGTCGAGGTTACGTTGTTGAAAGGAGTCCCCAGTTTTCCGGAGCCCTCACCGTGCGATCGAATCTGACCCTCTCCGCATTCACCGTTGTCTCGTTGCTGGCCGTGTCGCCCGCCATGGCGCAGAACGCCATGAATCTCAAGCGCGCTTTCGAAGGGCGCGAGGTGACGGTGCTGATGGACATGCCCGCGAGTCACCAGGGCGTGGACCTGTATCTCCAGCGCGAGCCGGAGATGGAGTTCGGCGACTACGCCAGACGCGTGAAGCAGTACGGCATTGCGCTGCGCAAGGAAGACCGCGTGATGATCACGACGGTCAAGGTGAACAAGAAGAACATCGAGATTCACCTCGGCGGCGGCGGGTACGGCACGTGGGGCGACGACAACGGCTACGTCTCGCCGACCTACGTCGGGAAGTCGCGGCGCGAAACGGATCTGGAGAAGCAGCGCAAGAACACGCGCGACCCCAACGAACTGCGCGCGATCGATCGGGAACTGAGCCGCCTGCGCGCCGATCGCGAGCGCGAGGAACGCGCCAACCGCCGCGAGGCCGACGCACTGACGGCGATCAAGCAACGCGAGGTCGCCGACAGGCGCCTGGACGGTGGGTCGCGCTTCAACATCTGGTACGCCGACAAGCGCCTCGAAACGTGGGCGCCGACGCCCGAAGAGCTGATGTTCTCGCTGTCGAAGTACCTCGATTTCGGCGGCGACGCCGTGCCCGTGATGCGTGAGGCGCCGGTCAACCGCCTCAGGAGCAGCGGACCTGGCGCATCCTCACGCCCGCGGGACATCGAATCGGCTGTCACCTCGCTCCGCCGGGGCATGAGCCGCGACGAAGTCTCGGATCTGCTCGGCAGCCCGACGCGACGCCGGTCGAGCAAGCGGGGCGATCTCGATGCGACGGTCGAGACCTGGGAGACGGTCGACAGCGTCACCGAAGTGACGTACGTCGGCGGCCTCGTGGTGAAGTTCACCACGAGCAGCAAGTAGCGGTCAGAACATCCCCAGGGCGATCTTCGCGTCTTCGGACATCAGGTCCTTGGTCCACGCCGGTTCCCAGACCACGTCGACGAAGGCGTCAGAGACGCCGTCGATCGCCTTCACCTTGAAGCGCACCTCGCTCGGGAGCTGCTGCGCCGATGGACAGGCAGGCGAGGTGAGGGTCATCTCGACCTTCACGCGGCTCTCCGCGTCTGCCTCGATCTTGTAGATCAGCCCGAGTTCGTAGATGTTCACGGGGATCTCGGGGTCGTACACGGTGCTGATCACCTCGACGACCTTCGGCGTGAGTTCAGACGTCTTCGCATCGTCGCGCGGACCGACCTGCGCGCTGGCTGTCGTGGCGGGTGCCGGCGGCTCCAGCAGTGCGCCGACGTCGAAGCCGTGTCCGTCGACGCGCGGCACGTCCGGCGTCTCGACCGGGGCGGCGAGCGGGTTCGTCTCGGCAGGTGCCGGAGCAGGCGTGGACGCGGTCTCCGGCGTCGTGGCAGGTGGCGTGTTCCTGAAGAGCGAAAACATGGGGGTCACTCCGTGCTGACCGTCGTGTTGCGATCGTCGATCGCGGCTTGCAGTGCGTGCCAGGCCAGCATGGCGCACTTGACGCGCGACGGGTACTCCTTCACGCCGGCCAGCACCACCAACTTTCCCACCTTCTCATCGTCGGCGTCGGCCTGGCCGGTGACCATTTCCTGGAACGACACGAACATGGACCTGACGTCGGCGGCGGTGCGCCCGATCACGGCTTCGGTCATGAGCGACGCCGACGCGTTGCTGATGGCGCAGCCGTTGCCGACAAAGCGCGCGTCGGCCACGCGGTCGCCGTCCATGCGTACGTAGACCCTGACGCGATCGCCGCAGAGCGGGTTGTAGCCGCTGGCCTGCGCGCCGCCCTCGATCGTCCCGACGTTCCTCGGGCGCTTGTTGTGATCGAGGATCACTTCCTGGTAGAGGTCGCGGAGATCCATGGGCGTCAGCCGAAGAAGCGCTGCACGCCGGACACGCCCGCCACGAGCGCATCGACGTCAGCAGACGTGTTGTAGAGGGCGAACGACGCCCGCACCGTGGACATGATGCCGTAGAAGTCCATCACGGGCTGCGCGCAATGCTGACCTGTACGCACGGCGATGCCCTCACGATCGAGGAAGGTGCCGATGTCGTGGGGATGGACGTCACCGACAAGGAACGAGACGACGCCTGCGCGCTCCGGTGCCTGGCCGATGAGCCGTACGCCATCGATCCCGGCGAGCGCCGACGATGCCTGTTCCAGCAACGTGTGCTCGTGCGCGGCGATCTCGCGCATGTCGAAGCGCGAGAGGAAGTCCACCGCCGCATCGAAACCGACGACGCCGGCGATGTTGGGCGTGCCGGCCTCGAACTTGTACGGCACGGCGTTGTATTCGGTGTGTTCGAACGTGACCGACGCGATCATGTCGCCGCCGCCCATCCACGGCGGCATCGACTCCAGCAGTTCGCGACGTCCGTAGAGCGCGCCGATGCCTGTCGGGCCGTACATCTTGTGCGCCGAGCACGCGTAGAAGTCGCAGCCGAGCGCCTGCACGTCGACGGGCATGTGCGGCGCCGCCTGCGCGCCGTCAATCAGCACCGGCACGCCGCGCGCCTTCGCCAGACGGATGATGTCGCCGACGGGATTCACCGTGCCGAGCGCGTTCGACACGTGGATCGCCGAGACGATCGCGGTGCGCGGCCCGAGCATCGTCTCGTAGGCGGCCATGTCGAGCACGCCGCGTGCGTCCATCGGTACCACGCGCAGTACGGCACCCGTCTGCTCGGCCACCAGCTGCCACGGCACGATGTTGGAGTGGTGCTCCATGTGCGTGACGAGGATCTCGTCGCCGGGCTTCAGGCGCGGCCGGGCGAAGCTGTAGGCCACGAGATTGATGGCCTCGGTACAGCCGCGGGTGAACACGATCTCCGCTGTCTCGCGCGCGTTGAAGAAACGCGCGATTCGCTCGCGGGCGCCCTCGTAGGCGCGTGTCGCGCGCTCGCTGAGCAGGTGTGTGGCGCGATGGATGTTCGCGTTGTCTTCGCGGTAGTAGCGATCGAGCGCCTCGAGCACGCCGATCGGCTTCTGCGTCGTGTTCGCGTTGTCGAGATAGACGAGAGGCTTGCCGTGGACCTGCTGGTCCAGGATGGGGAACTCACGACGAACCGCTGCAGCGTCGAACATTCGCTCAGGTCAGACCACGGGGATGGGCCTTGGGCCTTCAGAACACTACCAGCCGTCGGCCATCAACCCGTCAGGTGCAGGCGCCGGACTTTGTCCGGCGCGTGTCTACTCGCGGATCGGCAGCCGGGCGAGCAGTACTCGCTCCAGCGCGTGGCGGACCGCGTCGATGCGGATGTTGGCCACCACGGACTCCGCGAACGCATGAATCAGCAATGCGCGCGCATCGTCTCTGCCGATGCCGCGTGCGCGCAGGTAGAACAGCGACTCCTCGCTCAACTGGCCGACCGTCGCGCCGTGCGTACACTTCACGTCGTCGGCGAAGATTTCGAGCTGCGGCTTGGTGTCGATCGTCGCGTCGTCGGACAGCAGCAGCACCTGGTTGGTCTGCTTGGCGTCGGTCTTCTGCGCGTCTTCGCGCACGAAGATCTTGCCGTTGAACACGCCGCGGCTGCGGCCGTCGAGCACGCCCTTGTAGATCTCGTAGCTGTGGCAGTGCGGCTTCGCGTGGTCGATGGCCGTGTGCGTGTCGACGAGGCGATCCCCGTCGGCCAGGTACAGGCCGTTCACCGTGCACTCGATGCCCTCGCCGTCGAGCGTCGCGTTGACGTCGTTTCGCGTGAGCTGCCCACCGAGCGAGATGTTGTGCGTGGCGAACACCGATGCGCGCGACAGCAGCACGTGCGTGCTCGCCACGTGGTGCGCGCGCAGGCTCTCGCGGTTCACCTTGTAGTGATCCACGTGCGCCCCTTCGGCGGCGATCACTTCGGTGAGCGCGTTGGTCAGGTACGCCGTGTCCGTGCCGGCGAAGCTTTCGACGAGCGTCACGTCGCTGTTGGCCCCTGCGACGACGAGCGTGCGCGGATACGACGTACCCGATCCCGTGGAGAAGTAGAGCAGGTGGATCGGCGTCTCGATGCGCGCGTTCGCGTCGACGATGAGGGCGGCGCCATCGGCGAACCAGGCATCGTTGAGCGCCGTGAAGCCCTTCTGACGGAAGCGGATCGCGCGGCCGACGTGCGGCTCGATCGCGCCGGGGTTGCTTGCCAGCAGCGACGCGATCGACGCCACGCGGATACCAGCCGGCAGCGCGTGCGTCCGCGACAGCGCGGGTGCGTACTCGCCGTTCACGAACACGAGTTGCGGCCCGGCGAAATCGGTGAAGAGGAAGCCGTCCACACCGCCCGTCGACGAGGGGCTCGCGGGCCGCGACGGCATGCCCGCCACGGGGCCGACCGGCGTGAAGCGCCACTCTTCGTCGCGCGTCGTGGGCAGGCCTTCCTCGCGGAACGTGGCGGCGGCGCGCGCGCGGGTTTCGCGCAGCCACGCCGGCTCACCGCTGCGGGCGGCCGTGAATTCGTCGAACCCCGTCAACAGGGTTCCCTGTGTAGCAGTCGCTGACATCGCTCGACCCGTTTCTCCTACGCGCCGACGGCCGCGTTCTCGAGCCAGCCGTAGCCCTTCGCCTCGAGTTCGAGCGCGAGATCCTTGTCGCCGCTCTTCACGATGCGGCCCTCGGAGAGCACGTGGACGAAGTCGGGCACGATGTAATCGAGCAACCGCTGGTAGTGCGTGACGACGATGACGGCGCGCTCGGGGCTGCGCAGCGAGTTGACGCCGTCGGCCACGACCTTGAGCGCGTCGATGTCGAGGCCGGAATCGGTCTCGTCGAGCACGCACAGCTTCGGCTCGAGCATCGCCATCTGGAAGATCTCGTTGCGCTTCTTCTCGCCGCCCGAGAAGCCCTCGTTCACCGAGCGCTGGAGGAAGCTCGGGTCCATCCTGAGGAGCTTCATCTTCTCGCGCATGTGACGGGCGAACTCGATCGCGTCGAGCTCAGGCAGGCCGCGGTGCTGCCGGACGGCGTTGAGCGCCGCCTTCAGGAAGTAGCTGTTGTTCACGCCCGGGATCTCGACCGGATACTGG